>JAJDNY010000161.1 GCA_022340425.1 Desulfobacteraceae bacterium
TATCTTTCGTTAGGCGCGGACGGTTGGCATTTAATCATGGACTCTGAGCTATACCCCTGTATCACCGGTAGCGGTCTGTGGTGCTGCCGTCGTCTCGGCAGCACGGATCTGAGCCAGCAAGGCATCGTTGAAGTGCAGCCCTTTGAGGCTGGCAGGCGGGGGAACGATTGGCGGCCCCTCGATCGGCACCGGCTGAATATCGGGCGGACGCTCCTCGTCACCTTGCTTGCGAGCGACCGCGTACTCGATCTCCTTGCCGACCCACTTGGAATCTGCCGCAGCGTGCGACCAGAAGAGCAGAAATACATCGCAATGATCAATTTCGCGGTACAGAGCCCTCTCCCAGCGATCTCCGGGATCGAGATCGAGGATGTCCTGGAACACTGACAACCCGGCGATTCGGAAAGCCTGCACCCGGCGCAGGACTTCGGCCCTGTCTTTCGAAGAATAGCTGATGAACGCGCGGCGATAGCGGCGCGCCCGCAGCTCGCGCGCATCGGCGGCACCGGGCGAGGTCCCGGCCGCGGTCAAGGCGACCTGGAAACGCAACGTACCAGCCGGCACGCCAGCGACTGCGATGCGCACGCGCCCGATGACCTGCGCGCCAGCCGCGTCGGCAGGCACCACAACTTCGAATTGCGCCGCCGTCGTGCGGCCACGCCAGACCACCGCCGCGTCGGGTTCCGACACCGTGAGCGCCGGAATCTCGAGGTGCAAATCGACGCGCGTGCCAGGCAGCAGATCGAGCGGCAATGAATACGTGCCCCGTCGCTCGGCCGCCTCGTCCGCCTGGCGCGCCTGCGCGTCCACTTCCGTGGCGGCGTCCGGCGAATACAAGTAGACCTGGACCAAGAACATGCTGTCCCGTGGCACCTGCGGCGGGCAGAAGACGGCGGTATCGACCGGTTCACCACCCCTAGCAGAAGACCCGCGCGTGATCGAGCCGCGAGTGTCCCCTGGCACGGGAGCTGGCAGCGACACGGCACCGGCGGTCTGGCTTGTGGCTTCCGCAACCACCGCCTCCCGCGACGTGGCTTCAAGAGGCTCGGCTTTCTCCGGGCTCTCCACGATCGCACCCGCACGGCCCCGCTTCGTCCCGGGCAGTTCAACCAGCACCGAGTCGGGCACGCGATCAAGGGTACGTTCGGCGAATTCGCAGGTAGCCTCCACGGTGGCGGTTTCGTGGGTGGGTGGAAACTCGAGCAGCACGCTGCCTGACGAAGCCGCAATCTCTCGCGCAGCCTGACGGCCGACACGTGTGAGATCGACACGTGAACCATCACCCAGCCGCATCGATACCGGTGTGCCTGTGAACGCCTTGAAGTAAAGGCTCAGCGAGCTATCGATGGCGGGCTTGCTTGGGAGGTCCAGAACGAAACGGAATTGGTAGTCCGGGGCCTCGAAGTACCGCTTGCCGGCCTCGTAACCGCCGGTGACCAGTTCGCGTAGCGTGCCGGCTCGAGATGCCGTGGCAGCGCGGTCCGCTGCGGGCTTGGGCGGGGCGATCGGGTTGCCGCGTGCCGACAGGCGCCCTATCGCGCCCAATCGGCCCGGGATCTCCGTCAGAAGGTTGTCATCGAGGAAGAGTTCCTCTATGGACCCGGGCAACACCAGCTCGTCGACAGAGGTGAGACGGTTGTGCGAGAGGTCGAGCGTGCGAAGTTCCTTCAGCCTTACCAGTCCGTCCGGCGGCACCGAAAGGCGATTGCTGGCGAGGTCGAGAACCTCGAGGTTGGTCAGGCTGCCCAGATCCGGCAGCCTCTCTAAACGATTGCTGGCGAGATCCAGCCATCGCAGCCCCGAGAGCGACAGTACCGGCTCGGGCAAGGTCCAGAAGAGGTTGCCGAAAAAGCTCAAGCGTTCAAGGCTCGTGCAAGCCGCCAACTTACGCGGCAGGTCGTTCAAGCGGTTCTCAGACAGATCGAGCGACCGTAAAGCGTGCAGACTGCCGATCCCTGCATCGAGCACTCCGATGCGGTTGCCCGACAGATCGAGCTTCTTCAGGTGAGCGAGCTGCCAGAGCTCGGTGGGCAGGGTCCGCAGCCGATTGCCGCTGAGGTCCAGTCGGCGCAAGCTCCGAAGTCCGGCTGTCAGAGGAGGCAACGTCTTCAGCCTGAGCCCGTGAAGATCCAGCGTGTCGGACCGCGCGCGTGATGCGAGCTCGATGGCGCGCTGAGCGCGCGCAAGCGCGGATTCGTTCATGCGTTCCCCTTTGTGCGTGCAGCACTGGTGAGAGCCTCAACCATTGCTGCATGTCCCTTTGCCTGCGCCACCGAGAGCGGGGTACGACCATCCCGATCAGCAATATTCGGATCCGCACCCAGCTCGAGGAGACAGCTCACCCGTCCCGCATCGAAACCCCATGTGGCCGCATACACCGCGGTAACACCCATATCATTGGCGGCGTTGATGTCGGCACCGGCCTGTACCAAGCGACGCAGGCATTGCTCGAGCCGACTGTTGAACGAAAAGTCCCGAGCCCACTCGTTGCGGCCGTCGCTGGCCATGATGAGTGCGGTATCGCCCGTCACGGTGCGCGCATCGACGCCAGCGCCGTGATCGAGCAACCATTCGACCATATCGAGGTGCGCAGTGCGGGCAGCCACCATGAGCGCTGTGACGCCTTCGTCCGTTTCCTCGTCGATGTCCGCCCCCGCATCGAGCAACGCCGCCATGCAATCCGTACCCGCGTTGGCCAACGCGGCATAGTGCAATGGCGTTTCGCCCATACTGGTAGCCGCGTCGGGGTCAGCGCCCCGGCTCAGGAGCCCATGCACGACTTCTGATCGACCGTACCGGGCCGCGAAGTGCAGGGCCGTCACCCCTTCGCCGGTTGCCGCTTGGACGGCAGCGCCGGCATCGCAGAGTGCCATCACCGCAGATCGAGTTGGCGCCCGCATCAGGGCGGTCTCACCGTTGCTGTCCCGCGCGTCGACTTCCGCACCGTGCGCGAGCAGCCAGACCAGGAGCTCCTCGTGGTTTTGTCCCGCAGCCCGGTGCAACGCGGTCCGGCCTTCGGGGTCACGCGACTGGAGCGACGCTCCTGCCGCCGCGAGGGCCTCGGCCACTGCAACACTACCCGCCGTCGCGCAAGCCAGCAACGGTGTGTCGCCATTGGCGGAGGTGCGATCGGGGTCGGCGCCGCAGTCGAGCGCAAGCCGCACGAGGCTGGGGCCTTTGAACACAGCCCGAACCAGCAAGGTGCGGCCATCGGCGTCGGCTGGACCGTCGAGCGGCACGCCGAAGTCACGCAGCGCATGCAGCACCGCACCGATATCGGACATAGTCGGGCCGTGGTAGGTAACCACGCCATGCTCATCGCGCAGCGCACACAGACTTGCCCCAATCTCACCGAGCGGCCAGTCGGCAGTGCTCAGCTTCTCCTGCAATCCCACCTGCTCGTGCAGCAGCCGCCGCAAGACAGCGGGTGCGGCACAACGCCAGGCTGCAGCGAGGACGGCGATCGCCTGCGGCTCGGTCAATGCGCCAAGTGAGGAGACTGCGTCTGCCTGGGCGACGAGGTTAAGATCGTTGAATGCGCGCTCGCAGTCGTCGCCATAAGCACACGGCCGCCGGGGCTCCACCCCGAGCGCAATCGGCACATCGCGCTCCGATTCCCCGAGCCGGCCGTCTGCCCGCAGCGCATCAATCCATGCTGGGCCCTCGGTAAGGGCCTTCTGTATTCGGGCCGCGATGACCTCGTTAGGAGGTATAGCTCGCAAGACATCCTGCTGATCCCCTCGGAAGCCAAAGTGCAGAGCGCCGCGCGCGGACCACGCGGCCGCCGCACGTGATGGCTCGATACCGACGAGGGCCAGCACGAAACGCGCATACGTCGCTCCTACGTGGAGGTCGACGGGGCCTCCGGACTGCATGAGCGACATGTGAAAGTACGGGCCACCCGGTCGCCGCTCGTGGGTACACAGCAATCGCACGCCCGTGAATGCGAGAAAGGCGCGTGGATCGTTGACTTCGAACTGCCGCCCGCGCAGTTCGCAGGCGGAATTCATGAGCTGCGGCAGCGCTGCGGCAAGCTCGCTCAGTGCGGCATCATGTCCGGCGGCTCCGGCACGACTGCCTTTGCCCAGGAAACGATCGAAAACATTGTGGCCAAGTTCATGAGTGATAATGAAGTACAGAGTCCCCGTGCTGTGTAGATCGAGGAGCCTCTCTCGGCCGAAGTGCAGGGAATCGTCGGATTCGCGGCCCTCGACGATGCGGGCGTTAGCCAGCACATGATCGAGAATGGGCATCAGATGACTCGGTGTCAGCGTGCCAATCCGCTCATGCATGTTGATCAGCCCCGCCAATGCCGTGAGGACGTGCGCCTTCAGAGCTTCGTGCTGCAGCACATCGCGGGAGAGTGCCAGGCGCCACAAACCCGATAACGCACCGTCGTCATTGCTGCTCGGCCGCGTCGCAAGGCGCTTCACGTTTGCGAGGAAGGTTCGGGGGTGCAGCGCCGCAGCGTAGGCGCCGAGCGGTGCCGGAAGGTCGGCGGCGAGGAGTCCGTCCATGGAGGTGACTTGAGCGAGCAACGGGAGCGCCGCATCGCAGCCGACCGCACGCGCCAACGCACGCAACTGAGTGAGACTCGCGGCCAAATCGCCGTCGCGCGCAAGGCTCGTAACCACTGCGAGCGCACTCGTCTCGGCGCCCCCGGTAGGTGCCTCGACGAGCAGCTCGTGCAGATCTTCTATGTTCATGCAAATACCTCCAGATGGTGGCGAACGGCCTCCACCACGGCAGCCTTGGTGATGTCCGACGCCGATACAATGGCCCTATGAGCTGCAGCGGTCGTAATCCTTGATCAAAAGCTGCCCGACAGCCGCAACACCACGTGGCTTGTTCTCCCTATTCACTTCCTACGCCTTGAAGCCGTATATCACGCTGGTGGCTCTTCAAGAGGCACCGTCACTTCAACGTCAGATCCTTTCCGGTTGCGAGGTTCAAGACCATAGCGCCGAACGTGATGTCTACAGCCGGTGGGTTACCGCGCTGACAGCACAGTCCCACGAGGTACTGGACGAGCAATTGCGTGAGCATGGCGTCAAGAGCCTAAAATACGCATGAGGCGCTCAGTGAACCGTGCCCGGCGCGGTTCACTGAGTCGCTTCTCCATGCGATTGTTGGGCTTCTTCATGGCCGGTGCCTGCATCGACCGGAATCAGAATTTCGTTCCGCCTCAAGAACCACGGCATAAAAGGAGGGTTGTATCGAGCCCATATCGGCTTGCCCACAATGCTAAGGCCCATTCTCTCAATCCATGACTCAAGTTCCACCTTGTATCGTAGGTAGCCCTTCTCGTTCCAGAAACCGGAGTAGCGTACTGCGGCCATCCGTCGAGCTGGAACCTGGCGCAATGTGACCTTTGGGTCATCTGGTTCCGGAATGTTTTCCAGAGTGTACGAGGCTGGCATCATGAAGCTTACAGCCCACTTTTCCTGAACACGCTGCTGTCCTACGGGTGCCGTCATCTTAATTTTCTCTCCCATCGGCTCTTGGGAAACGGGTGCCGTCATGGCCACTTTGGCACGCGACCGGTTGTCGCCGGAGATATACCGAAAGAGCCTGTTGAATGCGTTGTTTCCGGCCTCCTCGAGATCTCCTTCCACAACGGTTTCGGCGAGGATGTGCGGTGCATAATCGCGGATCTCAAACCTGTTTTCTTGTTTTTCAACGGTGTATGCCGCCTCTTCGATCGCCATGGCATCCGTCCCTCCAATGATTATGATCGTGGCTGCAAATACAGTTCGAATTGAGCGCTTCATAATCACCTCCTTCGATAATTTACATATTCGCCCAACGTCAAGCATCACCGGTGGGAATGGAGCGCAGCGGAATTCCCGTCCGTGTGCATGGCATGGTTAGCCATGAATCCCTTTCCCTTGTGGAATGACTTCTGTGACCGATCCTTCCTTTGTGAACATATTATTGCGGTTCCACCAAACGATCAGGACGGCAGCAACAATCAGCAGGTACGTGTCGTAGGGCTGCGCGTCAGGAAAGATCGGGTTCATGAGTGAGAAATGAAAGAACGCCGACAGCAGAATGCTGCCATGCGACCTGTTGAACAATGCAGTCGCGATGACGCTTATTGCTAAGCACCCAGCAAAGAACGCTGTGAAGGACCACTCGCTCTGCTGGGTTCCGCCCAAGAGGAAGGCCGGCAAATGCCACAGCCCCCATATGGCTCCAAGAATCAGCCCGGCCCAGATTGGAGCGAACTTCCTTTGCAGAAGAGGAAGTGCGAGCCCCCGCCAGCCGAACTCCTCGACGGGGCCTTTGATGGCGGCGAGGCCCAACGCCACGAGCAGTGCCTGAAGGGACGCAAATGGAAACGGTTCCGCAAAAAGGTTCCCTCTGAGCGCGGAACCGCTAATGAAGATCAACGGAATGCCAATGATCAGAAAGACATACCACGCTGCGCCGCAGCGCCAGAGCAACGCTCGTCTGAGGAAGCGCCGCAGACCAGCGATGCCACCGTTGCGGGTAACAAGAGAGAGCGCCGCGATCGCAGGCGCGTACACGGCCAGGAAGAAGAGCGGATGATTGCCGGTGAGCTGGCCAAACACTGTTCCCATAAATTCCGGGAGTAAGATGTACAGCCCAAGCACACCCCAAGCTATGCCGAACGAGATCAGTAGAAAGGGGGTAAATGAACGGAACTGCACGCGGTGCGCTTCAGGCAATGAGATGGTTGGAGGCATGCTTTTCTTTCTTGGCTAGCGGTGGCGGTCAGTGGCAACCAAGATTCCCACTGACATTTGCCAAATTTAAAAAAAATTAATCTGCAAAATAGCTGCAAAATGGATGGCACGACTCTGGCTGTCCACTGCACTGCTTGATTCGGCATTTCTATACTCTTTGATTGGACATTTCTTGATATGAGAATTCCCAGAGCCCAGCATTATCTTTTGCATGTTCTATAGTCATGCTGACAATGTTGCCTTTTTCATCGACGTCAATATAGATATTCTCACTTATTTCTTTAGTCTCATGTACGACCTTGTCTGTGAATTCTATATGAGCAGTATCCGTATCTGAAAAATATTTCATTCTCATATTTTATTCCCCCTTTTATAACCTATCAAAGAACGCATTATGCACCGTTTCGCAATCTTCGAGCAAGATAACCCTCAAGTATTTTCCAACTTCGGATACTTTGGCCCACTTTCTGATCCTTCCATCTGATTGTATCTCAACTTTTTCAGGTTTCTCGATAACCGCCTTTATCCAATCCTCTTTGATCTGAGAACAATCTGGGCGTTTCCTCGTATAATCAAAATATTGTTTGGTCTTCACTTGTCAAAATCCAATCACATTGTTGGTGCCTACGCTTGAGCTCACCGGCGGGGTGGGGTGAACGCAAAAATGTTTGAAAAGGGAATAAACTTTTATCTTGCAAGCAAAACCGAAAACCACTGCCGCCCACCCGGCCAGGTGCAGCAATTTTTTCGCCGATTTAAATCGTCGCTAAGTACTGCCTCAGAAAGGAGGTCCGGCCATTCGTTCGACATTGACGTGCATGCTTAACAGGCTCACTGGATCGCCGAATTGTGTGTAGATGGCAACATCGGCCGCGTCTCGGCCGAAAGCAATTGCGACACGACCTCCCTGGAGATCGGTTTGTGTTGGATCGAACGTGTACCACCGATTTCCGACATAGGCCTCGAACCAAGCGTGAAGATCCATCGGTTCAAGCGTCTCAAGGTAGCCCACAACCATTCGAGCCGGTATCGATAGCGCTCGGCAACAAGCGATGCCCAAATGGGCCATGTCCCGGCATACTCCGCTTCCCAACTCGTTTAGCTCGGAGGCGCTTATGATCTGCTGTCCGGCACCAGGCGTGTACCTTACCGTGTTGCGGATATAATCGACGATTGCAGTGCATTGGTCGTAGCCAGCGCCCCAGCCCGCCGCGAGCGATGCGGCCATTTCAGTGAAACGATCCGATTCACAATACCGGCTTGGGTGAAGAAACGGTAGTGTCTCATAGGGCAACTGTTGCACTTCGACAAACGGGGCTCCAGGGGCCGTGTCGGATGCATCTGCAGTTTCGATGTCAACGGATGTATGCACGGAAAAATACCCAGCCGGTGCGACCAGCCGCTGGCACAGGTTGCCGAACAAGTCAGTGAACTCGACCGCCGATACGCTTGGTGACAAAACATACTGTTCGCGCGCGACCCATTGCTGCCATCCACTCCGAGGGCGCAGCATGAGCAAGAACGGAGTTGGAACCGGAATGTTGAATTCAAGGAAACAGGATGCGTGCAACCACATGACAATCCTTCACTGATTGAGGAACGACTTTCACGTTCGTAGCTGCGATCATTCGTTGGCGAACGTTGGCAGTAACGAGCGTTTTTTCGTAGAGTGAGCGGGAGCGAACGCCGCAGTAAAACGTTCCTGTTAACTGCCCTTGTTAGATGATATTAGCTGATAAATATTTACAGGCGGTTTTCTTTTAAACCCAAAAAACATTATTAACGAAGCCACAATCCAAAATGTGGCGAAGAACCAGTACCACTTACTATGCTCAGGATGATAAACACTCCAAATACCGAAAAGCCCTATACATAAATAAACAACGGATCCAACCCACCTTATAACCAACGGATTCTCAATCTGTTTTAGTAGCATCGACTCCCAAGATTCTTTGCTTGCTCCCATTGGGACGCTTACATTTTGGATTTTTTTTAAGCCCTTTATTTTTCCTTTCATAACAATTTTTTGTTGCAGCATCACCTGTGTGCACTATTTGTGTCACAACAAAATCAAGATTATCCATAAAATCAAAACTTAATTTGTAACTATGCGGGTCATTATACTCACCATCACCGACTATCTCTGACAGAGCATACTGATTTGCTTCGCTGTTAACTTCTACTATCCTCGCATCCAGAACCATCGCATCACTTGTAACACTAATAAGGATTGGGTCTCTTTCTGTAAGATCGCTATTTCTAATAGTTTCTTTTCCATTATTCCAGATAATAACGTTAGCTACAGTAGTCTGTACTTGTGGCGCATCATTAAATAGTACTTTTAATCCTTCTACTGATCCGTGTAGCCCCTAAACTAACTTTTGCGGTTATCTAAAAAGCTCAAGTTGCCTCCCGAGCCCAGGTTTTACAATCCAACCTGGTTTTCAGATTTGGTTCCATTTTAGTTGCTTTCGGTGACACAGATTTCGGCTTGCCGTTTCGTTCAAAAGACAAACTTAAGCTTGGTGGATAACCGCACTAAATTTTGATGATATACCTGATAGCAAGGCCGCTTTTCTCGCTTACTTTTAACAAAGAATATTATAGCTATCACTACGCCAATTATCGCCAATATAAAGCTGCCGATTACCAGGTACGGATTTGCTGCTATTGATTCTATTTCAGCTATCATATGATTCCTTATCATCTAACGCCGCAAATCACCTGCGGCAAAAAGCAGAGCGACGAAGGTGCGGCGCTTTTTGACGTCCGAGTGCATTTGCTTTTTTAGGCCTTTTGCTAAAAATCATGATTGGTTCCACTTACTAAGGATTCGATTTTTTCTTTGTATCTGTATTTTTCAATTGGAGCCCAAATAGTTAAGCCTGGTAAATGGCCAGCTTTCTCATATTTGATATTGCAAAGAAAATCTGCGCAATTGTCATTGTTGTCTTCTATGGCTATTACCGGCCTGCTTTTTTGAATTGTTTCTAATGCACCCTTTAATGCACTCAGTTCATGACCCTCCACATCCAACTGAATTAGCACTAAGTCTTCAATATTAAGGCGATCAATATTTATCGCAGCACAAATCGCGCCTTTATCAGCTATAGTCGAAGCGCCACCCGCATGTCTACCGCCACCCTCGCTTGTGTTGATATAAAGATTACCTAAGCCATCCGAAAGAGCGGAATTCATTAATATAACATTTGCTAAGTTGTTATTGTCCACGCATAACTTTGCGAGAATGTAGTTTTCAAAAACAGGCTCGAATGCATAAACATTCCCCGATACTGATTTAGAGAAATTTGGAATCATATCTCCAAAGAAAGTACCTGCGTGCACCATGGAGCCTTTGAATGATTGGAAAAACTCTCTAACAAAATCATGCGTGTTAGGCTCGTATAGATTACCGTTTAACAAGTTTTTAACTGCCGGTCGATGCAATGCATACTTTGGGACGAAATATTGATTTCCGTCTAAAGTTAGATGTGTAAACTCAATTCCAAATTTTTCATCTTGCATAAATTCGATATCGTGTTGAATGCGACCGACCCCCTTAAGCTTTTTTGGCTTTGGTGCACGTATAATTTCGTAGCCCAAACTTTTGAAAATCTTTTTCACAATCTCTTTCATTGTTTCTCCTATAGTGCACCTATACTGTTTCTCTGCCAAAAGAATAACGTTTTATCCATCATCCCTTCATCATCCTTTTCCTAACACCGCTTTTTTAGCCACGCAGCGCATCGTCAATTGACATTTTCAGTTTGGGATGATGGATAAAACGCTATTCTTTTGCCTGACGATATTCAATATTCATGGAAAATCAAAAACGCCCGCGATTCAAACCGGATCCGAGCTTGAAGCTGATGGATCAGGTTCGTCAGGTGCTGCGCTACCATCATTACGCCAACGCACCGAACAGACGTACTGTAACTGGATTGTCCGGTTCATCAGGTTTCACGGCGCCAAAATCCACCCTGCGGAAATGGGCAAAGTCCATATCGAAGGCTTTTTGAGTCACCTGGCAACCCGGGGCGAGGTGTCGGCAGCCACTCAAAGGCAGGCGCTGAACGCCATCGTCTTTTTGTATCGCCATGTCCTCGGCCAGGAAATCGAGGAGCAGCTCGAGTCCGCACGGGCCAAACGGCACGCCCGGCCGCCGACCGTCATGACCCAGGCCGAGGTCGGGCGCGTCATGGCCGGGTTGGCGGGAACGCACCTGCTGATGGTTAATATCCTTTAAGGATGCGGCCTGCGGTTGATGGAATGCGTGCGTCTGTGGGTGCTGGGTGTGGATTTCGACCGCGGTCTGCTCTATTTGCGGCAGGCAAAAGGGGGCAAGGACCGGACGACGGTTTTGCCGCAGGCGGTCCAATCGGAGTTGCGGCTGCACCTGGAGAAAGTGAAGGATCTTCATGCCGAAGATCTTGAAAACGGATACGGTGAAGTGTATCTGGCGCCGGCCCTGGCGCGAAAGTATTCGTCGGCGTCCAGGGAATTTCGCTGGCAATATGTTTTTTCGGGGAGGAATTTGAGTTGCGACCCCCGCAGCGGCGCCACCCGGCGGCACCATGTGCTGGAGTCCGGCCTTCAGAAGGCCGTCAAAGCGGCGGTGGAGAAAGCCGGAATCCACAAACGGGTCAGCTGTCATACCTTTCGCCATTCGTTTGCCACGCATCTGCTGGAAAACGGCGTCAACATCCGGGTGGTGCAGGAACTGATGGGGCATGCCGACGTCAAAACCACCGAGAGAACTACACCCATGTCATGCAAAAAGACCTGTCGGCGGTTTCAAGCCCCCTGGATCGTCTCCAGGAGAGGGGATCTTAGCCGGGCTCTCGCTGCAACCTGCGCTCCGTGTTTTGGTTAACACGAAAACCGGCACCCCACAACGTGAAACATGCTGTGCGCTCCCGATCCGCGTCGCCGGGACCCCGAGAGGTCTGCAGGCGGCGATAAATCATAACCGGGAGAGGTCCGGCCGCAATTTTCGGATGGGTCACCCCAGCTCCGCAGAGGATGCAAGAACTTGGCGTGGTTGCCGCCTTCCGGAAACACCCAGCCCACGGCTTGCATCTCAAATTTTCGATCCCACCATCGCAAAATTCCAAAAACCTTTTAAAGCCTCCGGTTTTTCACACGCAGTATCTCCCCGATAATCCATCAAAAACCGTCTTCCACGCCAGTGGTATGGATTCTGCTTGGGGGGAGGGTGTAAGTCTCAATCCAAGATCCGGGCATTCCGCAGGGCATGCCCGGCCGCCGCCCGGTGATGCACGCGCTGATTTTCTCATTTTAGATCCGACACATACCCTGAAGGGAGGCTGGCATGGCAAACGACGGTCCCTTTATCCGCTGGTTCGAGGACCTCTCGCTGGAGGACGTGCCCATCGTGGGGGGTAAAAACGCCTCCCTGGGGGAGATGTACCGCGAGTTGGGTGCCCAGGGGGTGCGGGTGCCCAACGGGTTTGCGGTGACGGCCGCGGCCTATCGCCATGTCGTCGCCTGCGGCGAAATCGGCGGCCGCCTGGAGGAAACCCTGGCCGGGCTGGACACCGCCGATGTGGCCGACCTGGCCCGGCGGGGGCGGGCGGCACGCGATCTCATCCTCGGCGTGGGCATCCCGCCGGACCTCTGGGAGGCCATCGCAGAGGCCTACGCGCGTCTCTGCGATCAGTACGGACCCGACACAGACGTGGCCGTCCGCAGCTCGGCCACCGCCGAGGACTTGCCCACGGCGTCCTTTGCCGGGCAGCAGGAGACCTACCTCAACATCTGCGGCCAAAACGCCCTCAGGGAGGCCTGCAGCAAGTGCTTCGCCTCCCTTTTCACCGATCGCGCCATCGCCTACCGCGAGGATCGCGGCTTTGAGCATTTCAGTGTGGCGCTCTCCATCGGGGTGATGAAGATGGTGCGCGCGGACCTGGCCACCAGCGGGGTCATGTTCACCCTGGACACCGAAACCGGCTTCCGCGACGTGGTCTTCATCACGGCGTCCTACGGCCTGGGCGAAAACATCGTCCAGGGGGTGGTGAACCCGGATGAGTACTTCGTGTTCAAACCCACCCGGGCCCAGGGCTTCCGGCCCATCGTCAGAAAGAGCGTCGGCGCCAAAAAGATCAAGATGGTCTACGGGCGGGGCGACTCCAAGATGCTGACGCGCAACGTCGAGGTGGCCGAGGCCGACCGGCGGCGCTTCTGTCTCAGCGACGACGAGGTGCTGACCCTCGCCGACTACGGCATGCGCATCGAGGCGCACTACTCCGCCAAGGCCGGCCAGCCGATGCCGATGGACATCGAGTGGGCCAAGGACGGCCCCGAGGGGGGCCTCTTCATCGTCCAGGCGCGCCCCGAGACGGTGCAGGCCTTAAAGGACCGCGAGGTGCTGGAGACCTTCCACCTGGAGGGGCGCGGACCGGTGCTGGTGAAGGGCAAGAGCGTGGGGGAGAAGATCGCCGCGGGCCCCGCGCGGGTCATTCCGGACGTGGCCCATCTGGCCGAATTTCAACCCGGCGAGGTCCTCGTGGCCAACACCACCACCCCGGACTGGGCGCCGGTGATGAAGACCGCGGCGGCGATCGTCACCAACCGCGGCGGGCGCACCTGCCACGCCGCCATCGTCAGCCGCGAGCTGGGCATCCCGGCCGTGGTGGGCGCGGAAAACGCCACCGAGCTCATCGCCACCGGCACCGAGGTCACCGTCTGCTGCGCCGGCGGCGATGCCGGCGTGGTCTACCAGGGGCGGCTGCCGTTTCACTGCGAGCGCCTGGAGCTCAAGGACCTCCAACGCCCCCGGACGCGCATCATGATGAACGTCGGCAACCCTGAGGAGGCCTTCGGGCTGGCGCTGATCCCCAACGACGGGGTGGGCCTGGCGCGGATGGAATTCATCATCAACACCTACATCAAGATCCACCCCATGGCGCTGGTGCACCCCGAGCGGGTCAGCGACCCGGGCGAGGCACGGGCGATCGGGGAACTGACCGCCGGCTACGCCGACAAGACCGACTACTTCGTCGAGCGGCTGGCCGAGGGGGTCGGCACCATCGCGGCGGCCTTCCACCCCAAGCCGGTGATCGTGCGCACGAGCGATTTCAAGACCAACGAATACGCCAGCCTGATCGGGGGGCGGGCATTCGAGCCGGCCGAGGACAACCCCATGATCGGCTTCCGGGGGGCCGCGCGCTACTACGACCCCCGCTACCGCGAGGGGTTCGCCCTTGAGTGCCGGGCCATGCGGCGGGTGCGCGAGGAGATGGGGCTCACCAACCTGGTGATCATGATCCCCTTCTGCCGTCGGGTGGCCGAGGCCGAGGAGGTGCTGGCTGAGATGGCCGCCAACGGGCTGGTGCGGGGCGAAAACGGGCTGGAGGTCTACATGATGTGCGAGATCCCCAACAACGTGCTGGAGATCGACGCCTTCAGCCGGCTCTTCGACGGCTTTTCCATTGGCTCCAACGACCTGACCCAGCTGACCCTGGGGGTGGACCGTGACTCGGCCCTGGTGGCCCATGATTTCGACGAGCGCGACCCCGGGGTCCTGCGCATGGTGGCCATGGCCATCGAGGGCGCCCGCCGCAACCGGCGCCACAGCGGGCTGTGCGGCCAGGCGCCCAGCGACTATCCGGATTTCGCCGAGTTTCTGGTGCGTGAGGGGATCGATTCCATCTCCCTCAACCCCGATGCGGTGCTTAAAATCACCCTGAAGGTGCTGGAACTGGAAGCCCAGGCAACTGACGCGGCGCCCGCTGACCCCGCCCGCGGTGATTGAAACGGCGGGGCCGTGTTTCTCGAAAACCCATCGCCCAGAGGAGGATCCACATGTACCATGTCATTCTGGTGCCGCTGGACGGCTCCAAGCGTGCCGAGGCCATTTTGCCGCACGTGGAGGAACTGGCGCGCCGCTACGAGGCGCGGGTGGTATTTTTGGGGGTCGTCGAGCCGGTGGTGTTGGCCGACGCCGGCTGGGCCGACCTGCAGCTCAGCCAGCAGATCTACGACGAGCAGGTCGGCCAGACCGAGGCCTACCTGGGGGGGCTGAAGGGGGAGTTCCGTGAAAAGGGGATTCGCGCCCAGGTCCGGGTGGGCCACGGCAGCCCGGTGGATGCCATCATCGCCACCGCCGAGGCCGAAACCGCCGACCTGGTGGCCATGGCCAGCCACGGCCGGACGGGTCTGGCGCGGGCCTTTTACGGCAGCGTGGCCGCCGGGGTGCTCAACCGGGTGGACCGCCCGCTGTTGATGGTGCGCTCCCGGGAGGCGGACTGAACCGAGGCGGTGATTATTTCTCCCCGGGGCGCTGGCCCCGGGGAGAGGAGGGGCAGGGTCGCGGTAAAAAATAATTCCATAATATGGCGCAGGATTTTGGTTTGCCACCAAGGCACATCCGTCGGCACATATTTAGATATGTGTCGGCGGATGTAACGCCGGTGACGGGCCAAAAGACATGCAAGATGTGAAATTATTTTTTTTCGAGGCCCTCAGGTGCCGCTTTCCCAGCTGCTGCGGTAGGCGTCCTGCTCCGCGGTCAGGGTGTCGATGACGACGCCCATGCTGGCCAGCTTCAGGTGGGCGATCTGGTGGTCGATCTCCGCCGGGACGTCGTAGACCGTCTTCTCCAGGGTGTAGGCATTCTTGAGGATATGCTCGGCGCAGAGCGCCTGGTTGGCGAAGCTCATGTCCATCACGCTGGGCGGGTGGCCCTCCGCGGCGCTGAGATTGATCAGCCGGCCTTCGGCCAGCAGGTAGATCCGGCGCCCGTCGGCCAGTTGAAACTCCTCCACGCACTTGCGCGCCGGCCGCCGCTTGACCGCCAGGCGGGCCAGCGCCGCCAGGTCCAGCTCGACGTTGAAGTGCCCGGAGTTGCAAACGATGGCCCCGTCTTTCATCTGCTCGAAGTGCTCCCCGCGGATCACGTTGATATCCCCGGTCAGGGTGCAAAAAAAATCGCCCAAGGCCGCGGCCTGGCCGATGGGCATCACCCGGTAGCCGTCCATCACCGCCTCCAGCGCCCGGATGGGGTTGATCTCGGTGACGATCACCCCGGCCCCCATGCCGGCGGCCCGCCGGGCCACCCCCCGGCCGCACCAGCCGTAGCCGCAGACAACGAAAGTGGTCCCGGCCAACAGCCGGTTGGTGGCCCGGATGATGCCGTCGATCGTACTCTGGCCGGTGCCGTAGCGGTTGTCGAAAAGGTGCTTGGTGTCGGCGTCGTTGACCGCGATGACGGGATAGGCGAGCACCTTGTTGGCGGCCATGGTCCTGAGGCGGAGCACCCCGGTGGTGGTCTCCTCGGTGCCCCCGATGATGCCGGCCAGCAGCTCGCGGCGCTCGGTGTGCAGGGTGCTGATCAGGTCGGCGCCGTCGTCCATCGTGATCCGCGGGGCGAGATCGAGAACGGCGTGAATGTGGCGGTAGTAGCGGTCCCGGTCCTCGCCCTTGACCGCGAAGGTTTTGATGCCGTGGTCGGCCACCAGCGCGGCGGCCACGTCGTCCTGGGTGCTGAGGGGGTTGGAGGCGCACAGGCAGACGGTGGCCCCGCCGGCCTTGAGGGTCTGCACCAGGCAGGCGGTCTCGGTGGTGACGTGCAGGCAGGCCGATACCCTGAGCCCCGCCAGGGGCTTGTCGGTGGTGAACCGCCGCCGGATGGAGCGCAGGACCGGCATGGCTTGTTCGGCCCAGGCGATCCGCATTCTTCCCTTTTCCGCCAGCCCGCTGTCTTTGATGTCGTATTCCATGGTCTCTCCTTCCTGCTGCAGTGCCGCCGGCACCGTCAGGGGGTCTCGGGGGGGCCCAGTTTGAGTTGCAGAATGCTGAATCCCCGGGCGATGTGGGGAAACAGCCGTAGGCAGTTGTACAACCCCAGACGCGGCTCAGGCTGGTCGAAATAGAAAATTTCGTGCTCCAGGCGAATCCCGCGGGCCCAGCGCTCGACGCGCGTTCCGCGGGCCAGACCCCATCTGAAGCGTGCCTGGGTGGCCGTCAGCACCGGGTTGAAATGGGTGAGCAGCGCCTGCAGCGGGGAGACGACGTCGAAGACCATGCGGGCGCCGGGAAAGCGCGCCGTCAGGGTGGCGACCAACTGCCGTACGCCGGCTTCCGGCAGGTAGGGCATGACCCCCTCGGCCAGAAGCAGCAGCCGCTCGCCGCAGTCCGCCGGCAGCGCGTCGCACCATGCCGGGTCCAGCACGGAGCCTGGAATGAAGCGGCAGCGCGGGGTTTCTCTCAGAAACCTGCGGCGGAAAGCAATGACGTCGGGAAAATCCAGGTCGAACCAGAGGACCCGGCCGTTGTCCATCCGGAAAAAGCGGGTGTCCAGGCCGCAGCCGATATTGACCACGCAGCTCCCGGGGCGTTTTTCAAGGAAAGCGGATGTCAGGCGGTCGAATTCGCGGATGCGCATCAGGGTGGCGGTGCAGGTCAGGTCCGGCGGGCCGAAGCGCGAAAAATCGTAGTCGATCTGGCTGACCATGGAATCCGCCAGTGGGTCGCGCACAATCGGTTTTTTGCGCCGGCTCTCCAGGGCGCGGAAGTATAGCGGGATCAGCAGGGTTTCCGACACCGGCCGCAATCCGGTTGACGAGCAGCCCCGGTCCCGGGACGGTGCCATGGGCCCCACCGCGAAGGGGTGCGGCCGGCCCTCGGGCATCGGCGTTGGGTTGCTATCAGTGAACATGGGTCGCGCAGATATGGATGAAACGGTCCAGCTTGATCCGCTGGCGGGCGGTGAGGTTGATAAAGCGCACCCGCAGGAGCCGTCTGCCCGGCTGGACCAGCACGAAATCGTCGGGCAGTTTCAAGTCTTCCACCAGTTGGAAGCGAAGCCCGCCCAGGTAGAGCCGTTTTTCGGCCATCAGAAGATCCAGCACCGCCGTGCCGAGCGCCATGGGGCCGCCGCCGGAGGCATGGAACGCGGCCCCGCCGCGGCTGATGTCGATCAGCGGGCCAACGCGGCAGGGTTTGGAGGCATACACGGCCAGACCGATTTGGCCCAGGCTCATAGCGCCGATCGGGCCGATCCTGCCAGCGTGCGAGCGGATCAGCGCAAAGGCCCCTTTGCGGGCCGGGAAGCGATGGTGCGCCCGACGCTCCATTTCCCCAAAGGTCTGTCGCCGCTGCCGCCTGGGGGGGAGGGCGCCCGGCAGTGGGATCTGGACGTGAGGGCCCAGGTGGTTGGTGGCATCATGGTTCATGGGATCGGCCTTCTGTGGTGTGGTTTTCAGGGGATCGCCGCCTGCGAAGCCCCTTCCGGGTTATCCCCGGGTACCGGTCGCCTTTTGCAAAATCCCCCGGGGCGGGCCCGTGGGTGCAGCCCCAAGCGTCGGGGCGGGCTGGGCGGATGCGAATTGGATGCGTCGAGCAGAGATCCCGGGGGACGGGAGAACAGAACGGACGATTGATCGAATCGAAAAAAGCAAAGAGTGTGCCCGCCAATCAACTGCCCAGCCGGCGCCGGCAGCCGTTCCCCCCCTTTTCCGGTTGCGGCCCCTTGCCGCCGTTTCTTCCGGCAGGTACATCATTAAAATAGGCCTCGACTTGGCCCTTTTCAATTATTTTATACCCCCCAGGGACTGCCCCTGTCCATAGGTGAAACCCCCAAATCACCGGCCGTGGACTTTCATCCGGAACACCTCTTTTTTCGAAAAAATGCGAGGGGATCTTCGCAATTTTATCAAGAGGTCCCGCCGCGTCACCCGGCGGTCCCACGAAATGCGTTTGAAAAGCTGGACCCATAGCTGACCAAGACGTCGATCGCGGCTGGCACGGCTTCTGCTTCGGCAAAGGCCGGTTGTCGGTTTGCGGGCGCCCCTGCCAGAGGCGGGCGCCGATACTGGGACCGCCCATCAAAAAATTCGTCGCCAACCACCCCGCTTCACCGCCAGACCACCAGGCCGCCCGCCCTTGAACTTCCGGCCCGTGACACCAATGAGGAAAGCGCCATGACCACCCGCAATCTCCAATTTCTCTTCAAGCCCACCGCTGTCGCCCTGATCGGCGCCAGCCAGAAACCGGCCTCGGTCGGTGCGGTGCTCTCGCGCAACCTTTTCAGCGGGGGCTTCGAGGGGAACATCTTCCCGGTGAACCCCAAATACGACGCCATCCAGGGGGTGCGCACCTTCCCGGACATCGCCTCCTTGCCCCACCCGCCGGACCTGGCGGTGGTGGCCACCCCGCCGGAGACGGTCCCGCAGATCATCGGCCAACTGGGCGAAAAAGGGGCCCGCGCCGCCGTGGTGATCACCGCCGGTTTTGCGGAGGGTCAAAACCGCCGCGGCCAGGCCCTGCAGGCGGCCCTGCTGGAGGCCGCCCGGCCCCACCTGCTGCGGATCATCGGACCCAACTGTCTCGGGATCATGGTGCCCGGCATCGGCCTCAACGCCAGCTTCGGGCATGTGGCGCCCCTGCCGGGGCGGCTGGCATTCGTGGCCCAGTCCGGGGCGGTACTGACTTCGGTGCTGGACTGGGCCACGGCCCGCCGGATCGGGTTTTCCCATTTTGTCTCACTGGGCGACATGGCCGACGTCGATTTCGGAGACATGCTGGATTATCTCGCCAACGATGCCCGCACCCGCGCCATTCTGCTTTACGTGGAGGCCATCCACCAGGCCCGCAAGTTCATGTCCGCCGCCCGGGCGGCCGCGCGCGTCAAGCCGGTGGTGGTGGTCAAGGCCGGCCGCTTCCTGGAAGGGGCGCGTGCGGCCGCCTCCCACACCGGCGCCCTGGCGGGGTCCGACGCGGTCTACGATGCGGCCTTCCGCCGGGCGGGGATGCTGCGGGTTAAAGACATGCAGGCGCTCTTTGACGTGGTCGGCACCCTGGCCATGACCCGACCCTTCAAAGGCGACCGGCTGGCGATTTTGACCAACGGCGGCGGGGTCGGTGTGCTGGCCACCGACGCTCTGATCGAGCGCGGCGGGCGGCTGGCGGACCTCTGCGGGGAAACCCTGGCGCGCCTGGACAGCGTCTTGCCCCCCACCTGGTCCCACGGCAACCCGGTGGACATCATCGGGGATGCCCCCGGCAGCCGCTATGCCGATGCCCTCACGGTGCTTTTGGACGATCCGGGGGCGGACGCCATCCTGGTGCTCAACTGCCCGACCGCCGTGGCTTCCGGCATCGAGGCGGCCCAGGGGGTGATCGCAACCGTCAAGCAAAACGAGTTGAAGACCGCCAGCCGCGGGTTGTTGACCAGCTGGCTGGGTGAGGCGGCCGCCGAGGGGGCGCGGCAGGCCTTCGGCGAAAACCGGATTCCCACCTACAGGACCCCCGAGGAAGCCGTGCGGGCCTTCATGCAGATGGTGCGCTACCGCCGCGGCCAGGAAATGCTGATGGAAACCCCGCCCAACGTGCCCGAGGATTTCCAACCGGACACGCCGGCAGCCGGCGCCCTTCTCAAGGCCGCCTTGGCGGAGGGGCGGGAGTGGCTGACCGAGGCCGAGGCCAAGGCGCTGCTGGCCGCCTACCGGATCCCGGTGGTGACCACCCGGGTGGCGGCGACACCCGAGGAGGCGGCGAAACTGGCCGCCGGTTTGGGCGGCCCCGCGGCGCTGAAGATCCTTTCACCGGACATCAGCCACAAGACCGATGTGGGCGGTGTGGCCCTGGATCTGGAAACCCCCGCAGCGGTCCGCGCGGCCGCCGCCGCCATGCTGCAGCTGGTGCATACCGCCCGGCCGGAGGCCCGCATCCAGGGCTTTACGGTCCAGCCCATGATTGCGCGTCAGCGTGCCCATGAACTGATCGTCGGCATGGTCGAGGACCCCCAGTTCGGGCCTGTGGTGCTCTTCGGGCACGGCGGGACGGCCGTGGAGGTGATCGCCGACAAGGCTCTGGCGCTGGCCCCGCTCAACATGCACCTGGCGCGCGAGATGATGGGCCGCACCCGGGTTATCCGTTTGCTGGAAGGCTACCGCGGGATGCCGCCGGCCGACCTGGAGGCCATCGCCTTGACCCTGGTCAAGGTCTCCCAACTGGCCTGCGATCTGGCCGAGGTGCTGGAACTGGATATCAATCCGCTGCTGGCCGGAGCCCGCGGCGTCATGGCCCTGGACGCCCGCGTTCGGGTGTGGCCCTCCGCCCGGCCGGCCGCGGAGCGGCTGGCCATTCGGCCCTATCCCAAGGAGTTGGAGGAGACGGTGACCCTGCCCGACGGTCAGCGGCTGCTGCTGCGACCCATCCGGCCGGAAGACGAACCGGCGGTTCACGATCTCTTCCAGCGGCTGTCGCCGGAGGAAATCCGCTTCCGTTTCCTGCACACCATGAAGTACCTGTCCCACGATCAAGCCGCGCGTCTCACCCAGATCGATTACGACCGGCAGATGGCGCTGGTGCTGACCGAGCGGGACGGGCCGGGACACCCCGCGCTTTACGGGGGGGTGCGGATTGCCGCCGATCCCGATAACATGGCCGCGGAATTCGCCATCCTGCTGAGAAGCGACATGACCGGCAAGGGGCTTGGGCCGATGCTGATGCGCAGGATCATCGACTATGCCCGCAGCCGGGGAATCGGTGAGATCTACGGGGAGGTGATGGCCGAGAACCGCACCATGCGGCGGCTGTGCGAGGCCTTTGGGTTCAGCTTCAAGGCGATTGCGGACGACCCCGGTGTCATGCACGCCAGTTTGCAACTCTGACGGCGGGGTGCAGCCCTCCGACAGCAGCCGCGACCGGGGCGGCAACCCGCGTTCGGCCGGTTGAGCGGGCGATTCAGTAAGTGTCGTCTTCCAGGGTTTCGATGGTGTCCGCGGCTTCGGTGATGATGCCCGCCAGGTCGCCGCGGCCGAGTTTCAGATGTGCCAGCGCGCCGGGCTCAACGGGTGCCGCCGGGCTGCCGGTGGTGGCCGCGGGGTCGAAGGCCGCCAGGGCGTCGGCTACGTGCAGAATGTAGGCCAGCGGGCTTCCGCCCGAGCGCGACGGCTGGTGGTGAAAGCGGATGGCGACGGCCTGGGGGGCGGGTATATTCCATTTCTGGCAGAGGGCGAAGCCGGTTTCCGCGTGGTCGAATCCCAAAACCGCCTGTTCGGCCAGAAGCGGGGTGTTGGGGTGGTATTTGCGCAGGGCATCGTAGGCCGATTTGCGCTCCATGACATACGGGTCGAGGATGATTTTGCCGGCATCGTGCAGCAGACCGGCCATGAAGGCCTCGTCGCGTACCGGCAGGCCGGTCCGACTGGCGATCGTCGCCGAGGTCACCGCCACGGTCAGGGAGTGGCGCCAGAGGCAGCCGGAGTCCAGCTCAAACCCCTGCAGTTCGCTGCCCAGCATCTTGGAGGTGCTCACCAGGGTGATGATCTGCACCAGCATCCGGACGCCCAGCAAAACGGCGGCATCCAGCAGCGAGGCCACTTTGCCGGAGCGGCCGTAATAGGCGGAATTGGCGACTTTCAGGACCCGGCTGGCGAGAGCCGGGTCGGTGCGCAGGATGTCGCTGATCTGCCGCAGGTCGGCCTCGGGGTTGGCCGCCAGCGCCCGCGCCTTGAGCATGATATGGGGCATGGGGTAGAGCTTTTTGAGGTTTTCGACCACCTCGCGTTTGAGGTCCTCGCCGTAGGGGGTGAAGATCTGCGCCAGGGGCACCGGCTCGGGGGTGGTGGGGCGGTGGTCGAACGTGAAGACCGTCCGGCAGGCCGGGCATTTCAGCGAACAGGGCGTTTGGGCGGGCAGGCGCTCTTGCGGCAAGCGGTAGGCCCGTCGGCAGGTGGGACATTCTACTCTCATGGCGGCTCGTTTCCTCGGCGTGGCGGACGTTGCCCCGGAGGGCTGCCGGTTTCTGGGGAAGCCCTGCAATCGTCGCCGTCAAAAATAGGATCGGAAACCAGCCGGAATTACTTTACATCTTTCCTGGGAAAGGGCTTGCCAGAGCGGCGCCAAGGCGAGTCAGGCCGCCGCGAGGCGCTCTTGCAGGTAGCCGAGGCAGCCGTTGAGGGTGCTCAAACGGGGATAAGAGGCTTCAGGAATCTGGATTGCGAGCGCCTTTCCCAGCGCCAGCGCAAACCGCAGGCAGTCCACCGAGTCAAAGGTGAACTGGTCGCGGAAGGCCTTGTCCGGGTCGAGTTTTTCCAGCTCGGCTTCCGGCGCAATCTCTGCCAGCAGCCGACGGGTCAGCGTTTCAAGTTCTGCTCGCGTCATTTTTTTCTCCCGGGCCCCCGCCGAAATCCTTGACGATCTGGGCGATGCGGCGCAGCCGTTGGTCCACTTTGAAGAACACGGTCCCTTTGGAATAGGTGTCGTCGGTGCCGGGGCGGCCGGCGGGCAGACCGGTCAGGATCTCGATGCCCTCCTCGACCCGCGAGACCGGCCAGACATGAAATTGACCGTCCCGCACGGCGTCCACCACATCCTGGCGCAGCATGAGGTGGCGGACATTTTTTTGGGGGATGATGACCCCCTGGCCTCCGGTCAGGCCCTTGTGGCGGCAGATCTCGAAAAAAGCCTCGATTTTGCGCGTCACCCCCCCCACCGGCTGGATTTCGCCCTTCTGGCTGACTGAGCCGGTGACGGCGATGCCTTGGCGGATGGGGACCTCGGCCAGGGCGCTGAGAATCGCGTAAAGCTCGGTGCTCGATGCGCTGTCGCCCTCCACCGGACCGTAGCTCTGCTCGAAGCACAGCGAGGCCGTAAGCGAAATGGGCTTGTCGCGGCCGAAGTGCTCCTTGAGAAAATTGCTCAGGATCATGACTCCCTTGGTGTGGAGCTTGCCGCTTAGCTTGGATTCGCGTTCGATGGCGACCACCCCCTCGCGCCCCACCGAGACCGTGGCCGTGATGCGGTTGGGTTTGCCGAACAGATGGTCGCCGGTCATCAGGATCGAGAGGCCGTTGATCTGCCCGACCTTGCTGCCCTCGGTTTCCACCCAGCAGATGTCCTTTTTGACCAGCTCCATGACCCGGTCCTCCACCAGGTTGGCGCGCTGGATCCGGCTGCGGATGGCGGTCTCGACGTGCTGCCGGTCGATCAGTTCGGCCTCGCTTTCCCCGGCGTAGTAGTCGGCCTCGCGGATCAGGTCGCGGATGTCGCCCAATTCCAGGCTCAGCTTGTCCTGATCCTGGGTCAACTCCATGCTGTACTCCAGAAGGCGCGCCGCCCCGCCGCGGGCCACGTGGCGGAAGCCCTCCTCGCGGCAGAAGCGGGCGATCATCTGGGCAAACTGCCGCACATGGTCGGCGGCGCGGTCGATGCGGTCGTCCAGGTGGGCCTTGACCTTGAAGAATTTCTGAAAGCGCTCGTCGAGGGTGTAGAGCAGCTCGTAGATGAAGGGATCGCCGGTGAGGATGATTTTGACCTTCAAGGGGATGGGTTCGGGCCGCAGGCTGCGGGTGCCGAAAAGCCCGTAGAGTTCGCTGGGGTCCTCGATTTTGATCTCATGGTTGTTCAGGGCCCGCTTGAGGGCTTCGTAGGAGAGAAACCACTTGAGCAGATCGCGGGCCTTCATGATCAGGTACCCGCCGTTGGCGCGGTGTAAAGCCCCCGGTTTGATCATGCTGAAATCGGTGTAGAAAGCCCCCAGCACGGCCTGCTTGTCGATGGTGCCGAAGAGGTTGGGATAGGTGGGGTTGCTTTCGATCACCACCGGCGCCCCCTGGGTCTCGGAGTTGTCCAGCAGCACGTTGATTTCGTATTTGCGGAAGGCGCTTTCGCGGGTTGGGAGCCGAAAGGGGCTCGGCTGGCTTTTTTCATCCGGCTTTTTCTTGAAGTCGTCGATGTTGTCGAGGATGTCCTTTTGCGCGGCCTTGAGATAGGCGATCACGTCCGGCTCGTCGCGGTATTTCTCCAGCAGGCTTTCCATGATGTGCTCGACGCAGAAGAGCGCGATTTCGTTGTCCAGGCGCGCATGCTCCTTCTTATACTCCCCCTCCAGGGCGCGCATGCGTTTAAAAGCGGTTTTCATTTTGGCCTGAAGGGCCTCGCTTTTCTCCTGCAGCCGCTGTTTTTCCTCGTCGCCGAGCTGGTTGACGGCCTTCTGGTCCAGCGGCTTGCCGTCTTGGTCGACCGGGATGATCACCATCCCCACCTGGGACACCTGCAGCAGAAATCCCTCGGCGCGGGCCGTGCGGCTGAGTTCCTCCTCCAATTTGCGGCGCTGGCGGTCGAAGCCCTTGGACACCTCGTTCTCCCGCGCGCGGTAGTCATCGCTGTCGAAAACCTCGGGAATGCGGGTGTGCAGGGTTTCGATCAACTCCTCCATGTCGCGCTTGAGGTCCTTGCCGCGGCCGGCCCGGAGCTTGAGGCTGCGGGGTTTGTCGGCGGCCTCGAAGTTGTGGACGTAGCACCAGTCCGGCGGGTCCGGCTCGCGGCGGGCCTGGTCTTCCAGCAGGGTTTTGGCGATGTAAGTCAGGCCGGCCTTGGGGGGGCCGGCGACGAAGATGTGGTAGCCGTCGTTCTTGAGACCGACCCCGAAACGAATGGCGCCGATGCCGCGGGCCTGCCCCACCACGCCGCTTTCCAGCGGGGTCAGCGCGGCGGTGCTTTCGAAGGCCAGCTCGGCCGGGTCGACACGCGCCCGCAACGCTTCTGGGGCGAGCTCCGGAAATTTGCCGGGGGGGTGATCGGCTGGCATGATGTCGGCTCCCCTGTGGGTCGGCATGCTTGGGATGCCTTTCAGAAACAATCGGCCACCCTGCCGCCGAGGTTACATGCGAATTTTGGCCTCGGTTTTTTCGGGGTGCTTTTCCAGGTGTCGGCAGCGGTTGGCCGCCGACTTGGCCAGCCGGGCGATGACCCGGGGCAGATCCGAGGCGTTCCAGACGGCCGAGAAGTCCGGGTCGCTGCCCAAGTCGCGGCTCAAGACATAGAAGGGCTCCTCGGTCGGCACGAGGGCTACGGGCGCGTCCAGCTGCTCGGTCTTTTCGGGGAAAATCTCGGCGAGCAGCCCGCTTGCGGTCTGGGTAAAGTGGTTTTTGACCTCTTCACCAGTTTCAGCCGCGCTGAGTTTCAGACGGAAGTCCGGCAGGATTTCATTTTCAAACTGGGTGAAGGAAACTTGTTTTGCCATCGCCAACCTCCTCTCAGGGTCCACGACTGTCGTCCAGCGCGAGGCAGTCCGCCACCAAAAACGCAAGATGCATACCAGCGCAAAGCGGCATTCGGTCACCAGTCGCGCCGGCTACGGGATGGCCTGCAAGGACCCTGTTCTCTTGCAAGTGTCAGATTTCAAAGCACTAACTCGAGAGGCTGGGGTCGCAGCCGCCTTCGGCCGTGATGGCGGCCGGGGCCGCCGGGCGAGAGGCCGCGGTCGCCGGGTTTCGCAATTCCTCTACCCGGGAAGAGGCCATTGGTCTATTTAAGCGGCTGGAAACAATATTAAAAACAAAACCTTCGGCGTGCCTTCGAACATTCGCCACGGCGCCATGGGAATTTTGCTAAAATCGCGGTTGCAAGAACATTGATGGCCGAAAATTGCGCTCAAAGGAGGCCGTGGGCCGCGTCGGCCACTGTCCCTGCTGGGTCGCCCTGGGGCGGCGGCCGGCAGCCGCGCTGGCCGATCAGGCTCGCTTCCCTTCTCCGGACGCGTTCCTGTTTGAAACCATCGGGTTTTGCTGGTAAGAGAACGACTGTGGGTTCGGTATTCCACCCGAATGCCGTTGGGTGTATGCTAACAGACGCCGCAGCGCCCCTGCGGCGTGGTGGAAAGGCAGGCCGCCATGTATGTCGTGATCGTGGGCTGCGGCCGTCTCGGGGCCCTGCTGGCCGTTGGGTTGAGCGTCGCCGGGCACGAGGTGGTCGTCATCGACCGCCATGAGGCATCCTTTCGCGCCCTTTCGCCCGAATTCAGCGGTTTCCGGCTCACAGGGGACGCCACCGAGTATGCCCTGCTGGAAAGCGCCGAGGTCGGACGGGCCGACTGTCTCATGGCCACCTGCAGCGAGGACACCCTCAACCTCATGGTGGCCCAGGTGGCGCGGCACGTCTTCGGCGTCACCTGCGTGCTGGCGCGGGTCCACCAGCCGGCCTTCGGTGCGATTTTCAAAACCGCCGGGATCCAGATCATCAGCCCCACCCAGCTGGCCTTTGACGCCTTTTGCGCAACCCTCGACGAAGGGGCCAACCGGCAGTCATGAACATCATCCTGATCGGCGGCGACCAGACCACCTATTTTCTGGCGCGGGAGTTCATCTCCCAGGAGCACGGGGTGACCCTGATCAACCGGGACCCCGAAGACAGCCGCATCATGTCTCAGAAGCTCAAGGCGACAGTGCTGCTGGGGGAGGGCAGCGATCCCGAGACCCTGGAGCAGGCCGGCGCCCGCAGCGCCGACGTTCTGATCGCCATGACCTCCCATGACCACGACAACTTGATCGCCTGCCAGGTGGCGCGGCTGCAGTTCGAAATGCCGCGCACCATCGCTCTGGTGAACGACCCCCAAAACGAGGCGGTTTTCGAGGACCTCGGGATTTCGGTGGCCTTTTCGGCCACCCGGATCATCGCTAGCCTCCTCAACCAGCAGACCCGCTTTGCCGCCATCACCCATCTGATGACCCTGGGGCAGGGTCAGATCAGCCTCACCGAGGTGCTGCTCTCCGACAAAAGCCCCGCAGCCGAAAAAACCCTTCACGAGCTGGATCTGCCCGAGAATTTCCTGGTGGCCGCCGTTCTTCGCGGGGACACCGTGCTGGTGCCCCGGGGGCCCACCCGTCTGGCGGTCGGTGACAAGTTGATCGTGGTGGGCGCGCAGGCGGATTTCAAGACGATTCTCACGCGCCTGGTCGGTGACTGAGGATGCGCAACCCGGCCTTTCTGCGTGCGCGCTATGCCGGAATTATTCGGCTCACCGGCGGGATCACCGGACTGATCGGACTGGTCCTGCTCTCGCCGCTGGCCGGCCTGTTTTTTTTCCCTGAGGAAGCCGCGCTGGCCGGGGGCTTCGCCCTGCCGGGCGTAATCGTCACGGCAGTGGGGGGGCTGCTGGTCGGCGGGCTGCGCTCCCGGGTGGTGGCGGAACTGACCTATGCCGAGGGCGCCACGATCATCGTGATGGCCTGGTTGACGGCCGTCGTGGCGGGGGCGGTGCCGTTCTGGATGCTGCTGGAGCTGAGCTTCACCCAGGCCCTCTTTGAATCCACCAGCGGTTGGACCACCACCGGTCTCTCGGTGCTGGATGTGGCCGCCGCGCCGCGCCTGATTCTGCTCTTTCGCAGCATTCTGCAGTACACCGGCGGGGCCGGTTTCGCCGTTATCATGCTGAGCGCCCTGGCCGGTCCGGCCGGCACCGGGATCGGGGCCGCCGAGGGGCGGCCTGCCGGGCTGGCGCCCAATGTCCGGCGCTCGGCCGAGCTGGTCCTCAAGCTCTACAGCGGCTATGCCCTTTGCGGCATCCTGGCCCTGCACCTCGCCGGTATGGGCTGGTTCGATGCCGTCAACCACGCCCTGACCGCGGTGTCTACCGGGGGGTTTTCGACCCGTCCGGAGTCCATCGGTTACTGGAACAGTCCGTCCGTTGAGGCGGTCACCATCGTGCTGATGCTCCTGGGGGGTACCAACTTCCTGACTGCCTACATGCTGCTGACAGGCCATTTCGCCTATGTGCGGCGCAACGGCGAGCTGCATCTTCTGCTGATCCTGGTCGTGGTCGGGGTGCCCCTGATTTTGTTGACCGGGGCCGGCCACCTCTACCCGAGCTGGCCCCCGGCCCTGCGCAGCGCCGTGTTCGAGACGGTTTCGGCGCTCTCCACCACCGGTTTTTCAACCACCGGCTACGGCGGTTGGAATGCCGGCGGCCTGCTGCTGCTGACGTTTTTGATGGTGGTCGGCGGCGGGACCGGCTCCACCGCCGGCGGGATCAAGCTGCACCGGGTTTACCTGCTGATTAGGGGGCTGGTCTGGGAGTTCCGACGCCAGATCCTGCCGGAAAAGGCGGTCAGCGCCCCCTACCTCTGGCAGGGGAACCAGCGCCGGTTCATCACCGATGACGAACTGCGCCACTCCGGTCTTTTTCTTTTCCTGTACCTCTGCTGTTGGGCGTCCGGCAGTCTGGTGGTGTGCTCCTGGGGCTATCCGGTGGCGGATGGGCTGTTTGAATTCGCCAGCGCCGTGGGGACGGTTGGGCTGTCGGTGGGGGTGACCACCGCCGGCACCCCGCCGGCGGTCCTCTGGACCCAGATCGGGGGGATGCTGCTGGGGCGTCT
The DNA here is from genome assembly GCA_022340425.1 of Desulfobacteraceae bacterium. NCBI lineage: Bacteria > Pseudomonadati > Thermodesulfobacteriota > Desulfobacteria > Desulfobacterales > Desulfobacteraceae > Desulfobacteraceae bacterium. Next base: position 28,835 of record JAJDNY010000161.1, read on the forward strand.
GGAGTTTTTCACCGTCATCCTGGGGGTCATCAAGCTCGTTCGCGACGCTCGGGTGATGCTGCGCGCGGACCGCTCTCAACGCCGCTGAAGGCCTTGTGTTCAGGGACCCTGGTTGTCGGGGGAGGCTTGCGCCGGTTCGTCTTCACCCTCCGGGGCCCGGATGGTCAGCACCGGGCAGGCCGCCATCTTAACGACCTTTTCGGTCACCGAGCCGAAAAGAAATCGGCGCCAACCGGACTGGCCGTGGGTGGCGATGACGATCAGGTCGGCTTTGACCTCCGCTGCGGCCTGGACGATGCCGTAGGCCGGTTCGAAAACGATGGTCCGGGTGCTGACCGTCAAGCCCGGCGCCTCGGCCAACAGACGGGTGGCGATATTCTTCAGCTGCGCTTCGGCGTGGGTTTCCAGATCATGCTGGTAGGTGGGCACGTTGAAAACCTGGTGGTCGTAGGCGGTGGCCACCACCGGTACCGGGGTGATGACGTTGAGCAGGATCAGCCCGGTGTTGAAGTGCGTCGCCAGTTCCACGCCGGCCTGGATGGCCTCATGGCTTGGGGCGCTGAAATCCGTCGGGCACAGAATGGTCTTCCAGGGCAGCATCGGGGCCTCCTTGGGCTGCGGGATTGCAGGGGTTTAGTTGCAGCGAATTTCTAAACATAACAAAAATATCGCGGCCCATCAAACAGGCTGCCGGCCGCCTGCCGGGCGAGGGGCAGGCCGGCAGGATAGTTCCCGGCAATCCCGCTTCAAACACAGAGTGAACGCACGAAAAGGAGCTTTTCATGAAAACCATCAAGGTCAAAGAGATGATGATTCCGCTCGCCAAATATGCCACCGTCAACCAGGAGGCGACCTTTTACGAAGCGGTCCTGGCGCTGGAGGAGGCCCAGAAAAAGTTCGACGGCCTCTACCGGCATCGGGCGATCCTGGTTCTGGACGACGAGGGGCACGCGGTGGGCAAAATCGGTCAGGATGACCTGATCCGGGGCTTGGAGCCGGGCAACAAGGGGATCGAAGATTTCAGAACCCCATCATACAGCGGGTTCAGCCCCACCTACTTCAAGTCGGTGATTGAAAAGTATCACCTCTGGGAGGCGCCGCTGGCGGAAATTTGCAAAAAAGCCGCCGAAATCAAGGCCAGAGATCTCATGCACACCCCCGTGGAGGGGGAAACCGTGGACGAAGAGGCGACCCTCAACGAGGCCATCCACCAGCTGATCATGGCCCGCCACCAGTCTTTGCTGGTGACCCGCAATGGTAAAATCGTGGGAATTTTCCGGATGACCGATGTCTTCCACAAAATCTGCGAAGAGGTCAAGGCCTGCAAGTTCTGACCCCGCTCATTTGCCTGGACCACCTCCCGCGACCTCCGGTGCATACGGCGGCCGGTGGTTCACAGCACCGCGGCGATGACCGCGACCGCTTTTTTCACCAGCGTTAAGTCGGCCTGGCTGCCCATGTGGCCCAGCCGGAAGACTTTTCCCGCCAGCGGCCCGTAGCTGCCCGCCACCACCAGGCCATGGCGGCGCAGGGCCGCATCGAAGGCGGGCCAGGATTCGCCCGCCGGCAGTTTGACGGCGGTCACGGTGGGCGAGGGGACCGCCGAAGGCGCCGGAAAGAGTTCCAGCCCCAGGCGCACCAATTCCTGCCGGCAGTATGCCGCCACCCGCTCGTGGCGCGCGAAGCTCCGCACCAGCCCTTCCTCCAGCAACAGACCGGCGGCGGCGTTCAGCGCCGCCACCCCCTGCCAGTTGGGGGTGTAAGGAAAGTAGCGGTCCTTGAGCGCCGTGCGGAAGGGCTTGAGGGCATCGTAGCCCGCGTAGTCGACCGCCGCGATCACATCCCAGGCCCGTGGGCTGACCGATAGAAAGGCCATGTCGGCCGGTGCTGAAAGGCATTTCTGCGAAGCGCACAGGCACAGATCGATCCCCCAGGCATCGGCTTCCACCGGGGTTCCGCCCGCACTGGCCACCGCGTCCACGTAGAGCAGCGGGATTTGCAGCTGCTCTTTGAGGCGGCCCAAATCGGCGATAGGGTTCAAGGTCCCCGACGGGGTCTCGCAGTGGACCGCGGTGATCATTTTGGGCTTAAAGGCTCTCAGGGCCTCTTCCAGGGCCGTCAAATCGTCGAGGGTTTGATCGTAGGGCAGCCCCAGCGTGCGGACCTCGCAGCCCAGGGCGCGGGCCATTTCGCCGATGCCGTAGCCGAAGACCCCGGTGGCCACGGCCAGCACCCGGTCGCCGGGAACCAGGCAGCTTTTCAGGGCGCTCCAGAGGGCCAGCATACCCTCCCCGGTCTGCAGGACCACCGGGTGGCCGGTTCCCAGGAGGGTTTGCAGACGGGCCTCGGTGTCGGCGTAAAGCCGGAAAAACTCCTCTTCCAGATCGGCGGATCCGTAGGCAATCCGGTAGGCCGCCATGACGGCGGGCGGCACCCGCACCGGTCCGGGGACCATGGGGATCGGGTAGGTTATCATCTTCTTTCTCCGCGGGGGCCGGGGGCAATTCCGAAAGAACGGTGAATCGGTCGTCGGCAGACGTTTGGTTTGAATCAGTTTGGGTGAGCCTAAATCCGCATTCGCCTGAATGCAAGCAAAATGGTTTTTCGGGGCGCGTCTTCGAAGGGGGAATTTAGGGGAGATGCCCAAGCTCCAGGCCCAGACAAAAATCCCGCGGCGGCTGATACCCAGCCGGGGCGGGACGCTGGTGGCAGGCGGCGCCGGGCGCTCGGGGTGGGTCAGGCGGCTTCCTGCAGCAGGCTCAGTTCGTCCGTGTTCAGGACCTTGTCGATGTCCAGCAAAATTTTGACGCCCTTTTCAACCTTGCCCATGCCGAGGATGTAATCGGTTTTGAGGCGGGCGCCGAAGGTCGGTGCGTCCTCGATGTCCTCGGCGCGGATATTGAGCACCTCCGAAACCGTGTCCACCACCAGGCCGATCTGGATCATGGCTACCGGACCCTGAATCTCCACCACGATGATGCAGGTCCGGTCGGTGTGTTCGACGGATTCCAGGCCGAACTTCAGCCGCAGGTCGATCACCGGGATGACCTTGCCCCGCAGGTTGATCACCCCTTTCACGAATTCCGGGGTCTGGGGGACATAGGTGATCGGCATCATGCCGATGATTTCCTTGATTTTCAAGATCGCGATCCCGTACTCCTCGTCCCCGAGTAGAAACGTCAGATATTTGCCGCCTTTGTCCCCGCTGGGTTTGAACTCTTGCATACCGGTAGCCTCACTCTGGTGCCAATGCCTCGGATAATGCGCATCGCTCAGCCGACCTGGCGCCGGCCGAATACTGTCGTGCCAAACGGACTGGTGAAACCGTTTGTTCGACCGCTTTCCGAGCAAACTTTAGGGGCCGCGGGCTTCAGCCGGTGTGGGCGGCGGGCCGATCAGCCCTTTTGTCGCAGCCTCAGCAGGCGCTCGCCGGCCGCCGCCAGGGTCTCGTCGCGTTTGGCGAAGTGCATCCGGACCAGGTTGTGGACCGGCTCGTGGAAAAAACTAGATCCCGGCACGCCGGCGACGCCGATTTCCCGGACCAGCCAGCGGCAGAAGGCCGTATCGTCCTTGAAGCCGAATTCGGAGATGTCCACCAGCACGTAGTAGGCCCCCTGAGGGGTCGTGTAGCGCAGACCGGCGCGCTCGAGGAAGCCCAGGAAGAGGTCGCGCTTGCGGCTGTAGCGCGCCAGAAGGTCGTCGTAATAGGTCGGCGGGAACTCCAGGGCCTTGACCGCCGCGGCCTGCAGCGGGGCGGCGGCGCCCACTGTCAGGAAGTCGTGGACCTTGCGCGCCCCGGCGATGACCTCCGGGGCGGCGATGACGTATCCCAGGCGCCAGCCGGTGATGGAATAGGTCTTGGAAAGCGAGCTGCAGGAGATTGTGCGCGCGAACATCCCCGGCAGGCTGGCGAAATAGGTGTGCCGGTGGGGGGGATAGACGATGTGCTCGTAGACCTCGTCGGTGATCACGAAGGCGTCGAACTCGGCAGCCAGATCGGCGATGGTCTGCAGCTCCGCGCGGCTGAAGACCTTGCCGGAGGGGTTGGCGGGATTGCACAGCACCAGGGCCTTGACGCCCCGGGCAAAGGCGCGTCGCAGTTCATCGGGGTCAAAATGAAAGTCCGGTGGGTGCAGCGGCACGAAAACCGGCTCGGCTCCGCAGAGGATTGTGTCGGCGCCGTAGTTTTCATAGAAGGGCGAGAAGACGATCACCTTTTCCCCCGGGTTGCAGGCCGTCATGATGGCCACCATCATGGCCTCGGTGCTGCCGCAGGTGACCACCAGGTGGGTTTCGGGGTCCAGCGCCAGCCCCATCCAGTGGCTCTGCTTGCGCGCCAGGGCGCGGCGGAACTCGGGCGCCCCCCAGGTGACGGCGTACTGGTGGCAGTTTTCGTCGATGGCGCGCCGCGCCGCCGCCAGCAGCTCCGCCGGCGGGTCGAAGTCGGGAAACCCCTGGGAGAGGTTGATGGCCTGGGCCGCGTCGGCGATGCGGGTCATCTCGCGGATGACCGATTCGGTAAAGCGGTCGAGGCGATGGGCGGTTGCGGGCATGGGACACCCTTTCGATGCGGGGTTGCGGCCGTTAGCCGCAAGGGTTTTTGTAGGTTGGGGCTGTTTGCCACGGGTTATAGAGAACCCCGGCAGAGGGTGTCAAGCGATTCGCGGCCGGGTGTGCGCTGACCGCCAGCCTCCGGCAAAAAGTCCTTGACCGCAATCGGCCAGGTTGGTAGGAAAGCGGCACAATTTAACGTACGCGCCGCGCGGTTAACGGAACACGGTGCAACTCCGTGACGGACCCGCCGCTGTAATCGGAAATGCGGTCGCCGCCGCCCCCCAAAGGGACGGCCGCCACTGGCCTTTTTTCATAGAGGCCGGGAAGGTGCGACACCCCGCTGATATCCGAAAGTCAGAAGACGAACCGCGCCGGGCAAATGGAACACGATGGCAAAGGGTTCTGTTGGGATTTCACTCCTGACAGGGCCCTTTTTTTGTTGGGCGGACCGCCGCCGGCATGTTCCCCCATTTATCCACCCCGGAAGGAGACGCGCATGAAAACCCAGATCGAACTGGCCCGCGAAGGCCTGGTCACCCCCCAGATGGCGCGGGTGGCCCGGGACGAAAAGATCCCCCCCGAGGTGATCCGCGAGCGGGTCGCCCGCGGCGAGATCGTCATCCCCAACAACCCCTTCCGCCCCCATCAGGCCGTGGTCGGCATCGGCTCCGGGCTGAGGACCAAGGTCAACGCCTCCATCGGCACCTCCTCGGACATCTGCCACCTGGACGACGAGGTGCGCAAGGCCCGGGCGGCCGAAGCCGAAGGCGCCGACACTTTGATGGAGCTATCTGCCGGGGGCGACCTCGACAGGATCCGGCGGGCCGTGCTGGCGGCCACCCACCGGCCGGTGGGCAACGTGCCCCTCTACCAGGCCTTCAAGGAGACCGCCCGCCGGCACCGCAACCCCGGCAAGCTCGACCCCGAATACCTCTTCGAGCTGATCGAGCGGCAGCTGGCCGACGGCCTGAGCTTCATGGCCATCCACTGCGGCATCAACCGCCACACCATCGAGCGCCTGCGTAAACAGGGCTACCGCTACGGCGGGCTGGTGTCCAAGGGCGGCACCTTCATGGTGGCCTGGATGGACCAGAACCGCCGCGAAAACCCGCTCTACGAGCAGTTCGACCGGGTCTGCGGGCTGATGAAAAAGTACGACGCCGTTCTCTCCCTGGGCAACGGCATCCGCGCCGGCGCGATCCACGACAGCCACGACCGGGCCCAGATGGCCGAGATGATCATCAACTGCGAGCTGGCTGCGCTGGGGCGCGAGATGGGCTGTCAGATGATGGTGGAGGGTCCGGGCCACGTCCCGCTGGATGAGATCGAGGGCAACATCATGCTGGAAAAGCGCATGAGCGGCAACGCCCCCTACTACGTGCTGGGCCCGATCCCCATGGACCGCGGGGCCGGCTACGATCACGTCGTGGCCGCCATCGGCGCGGCCAACTCGGCGCGCTACGGCGCCGACCTGATCTGCTACATCACCCCGGCCGAGCACCTGGCGCTGCCCACCGAGGCCGACGTGCGCGAGGGCGTGCGGGTCACCCGGCTGGCCGTTGCGGTGGGGGATCTGGCCAAATACCCCGAACGCCGCCAAATGGACAGGCTGGCCGCCCTGGCCCGGCGCGACATGCGCTGGGATGACCTGGAAAACTACCTGCTCTTTCCCGAGGTGGCCCGGGCGATGCGCGAGAGCCGAAAGCCGGCCGAGGAAAAGACCTGCACCATGTGCGGGGATTTCTGCGCCATGAAAAAGGGGATGGAGGTCTTCGCCGGGGACATCGCTGGGGACAAGTGCTCAGCGGGTGTTTAGGGCGCCTGCGGGTCGGTTCGGTGCGGCAGGTCAGGCGGTGGCCCCTCAGGGCATCTTTCAGGCGGCGCTCAGCCACTGCCAGGCTTGGTCCATTTCGGAGCGGTCGAAATAGGCCGTCTGGATGCCGCTGAACAGGCCGAAGAGGCTGATCCAGGTGTCCTTCCAAACCCGGTCGCCGACCACCGCCAGGCGCTCGATGCGATCGGCCATGGGCACGGCGAAGCGCAGGTCGAAATAGAGGTCTTCGGCGCTGTTGAAGGACGGGTAGTGCTGTGCCACCAAGAGCAGCCGAACCCTGCCGGTCCGGCCCGCGAGCTTTTGCAGGGCGGTGCTGATGCGCTCTGTTTCGACGTCGCTGACCGCACCCTCGAGGCGGAAGCCCAGGATATTGGGCCCCAGTTTTTTGAGTTCTCCGATCATGCCGGGCTCCTCCCAGGCCACGATTCCAGGCCGTCAGCGGCCGGGGTTTCGGGCATGAACCAACATAAGGCTGTTTTGAGCGCTGGAAAGAGGGCCTCAAGCGGGCAGCTTTGAGAAAGGACCGGCGAACAGGCGGCCAGCCTGAAAAAAACCGCCTTCCGGGCCGATGCCTGCCAATTCCGGGATCAGGAGCAACGGGATCCATAGGGGCCCCATGATGTGCATCCGGAACCGGGCTTAAAACGCGTGCCGAGGGCGAAGCCCCTGTCGGTAAGATCAACTTTCACCGGGGGAGGTTGGGCCACAAGACCGGCTTCCCTGATGTACGCCACACACCCTTAGGCAAAGGCCATATCCGCTCCGGAATGTGGCACTCGGGCTCCAGGGCGCTCTTCGTCAGGTGGTTGGCCGCGGCGCCTGCGGGCTCACCCCTCCTCACGGCATTTTTTGAGCCGGGCGGCAATCCGCCACTTTTTCATCAGGGCCGCGGTTTCCGGCGGCACCAGGTGGGTCCAGGGGCGGCCCTGGACCATCGCCTTGCGGATGGTCTTGGCGCTGATGCCTTTTTCTTCGGGTGAGACCTCCCGCAGCACATGGATCTTCAAGCCCAGCGACTGGAAGTAATCCCGTTTGCGCCGCCCCCAATCGTCATAGATGCTGAGGAAAAAGACGGCGTTCAGGGGAACGTAGAAAAGGTAGCGCTCGGGCAGATTGATGGGCAGGGGGACCACCGAAAGCGATTCGGCCGGGATCCCGCGGGCCTGCAGGACCGCCTGCAGCATGCGGTAGCGCTCGTAGTAGGTCAGGGGGTTGGCCAGCGGGTCGCTGCGCGCCGGGTCCGCCGACTCCGGGCGGGTCGCCCAGGGGTCGGGGTTGGTGATGCCCACCACCAGGTGGCGGCAGAGGGCTTTACCGGCCAGAAGATATCTCAGATGATCGTTGTGAAGCACCTGGAAGCGGCCGTGGATGACGCCCACCTCCCAGGGGCGGCGCTGGTTTTTCATGTGTCGTCGCCCTTTTTCAAGTCAACCCGGACCGGTGGGTTGCGGCTCGGCGGATTTCGCCTCACGGACCGGGATCCAGCCTGAAGGGCACCGAAAGACCGGGCCAGTATGGCTGGTCCACGGGGGAGTCCATCAGACCCTGCAGCTTGGCCCGGTCCAGGTGGTTTAAAATCAGATACATCAGCTCCCGGCCGCGCACCGGCCCCAGCGCCCCGCCGGCGGCGTTGATCTCGTCGAAGGCCTGCACCCTGTCGCGGCGAACCCCGGGACCGCAGAAGGTCAGCGGCACCGATTCCCCGGAGTGGATCAGGGGGCCTGAGCTGGGGGTCGCGTGGTCGGCGGTTGCGATGATTAGGACCTCCGGGTCTGCCAGCAGCGGGGCGATGGCCTGGCCGAGGCCACGGTCCAGGGATTCGAGGACACGCTTTTTGGCCAGCGGGTCTTTGGTGTGGGCTGCTTCATCGGGGGCTTTGGTATGCACGTGGACAAAGTCGTAGCGGCCCAAGGCCTGTTGGGCCAATCTCAGGCGCGCTGCCAGGTCGGCCCCGGGATCGGTGGAATCGACCACCGGGCGGAAGTCCAGACCGATGTAGGCTGCCAACCCTTGGTAGACGATGCCGGAGGCGATCAAAAGCCCGCGCAACCCGTTTTGTTCTCTAAACGGGGGCGCGTTTTTCAGCCGGCCGGCCCGTTGGGTCAGCATGCCGTTGATGGGCGGGGCGCCTGCGGCGGCGCGCAGGCGGTTGAGGGGCAGGGCCGCCAGGCGGCGGTAAAGGTACCCCAGGTATGCGCCGAGCGCCCGGGCGCTGCGCGCGGCAGCCGGGTCGTGGAAAGCGGCCTGCCATGGCCGGGGCGCCATGACGGGGCGGCCGTGGGTCACCGGATCGGTGTCGGTCACCCGGGGAGAGACGTCCCCGCGCAGGGTCAGGATGCCGCGTAACCCCTCGGTGCGGGTGAAGTCGACCCGCACTTCCGCTTCTTCCCAGGGCGTGACCTGGCCGAAAAGCTGGTCGGCTTCGGCATTGGTGAAGGGCGGTTTGCCGTCGGCCAGCAGAAGACGATCGCCCTCAGGTGTCAGGCTCGCCAGGTGGGCCAGGATCGCCACGGTTTGGTTGTCCAGGGAAATCCCGGCGCCCAATGCCTCCAGGGCGCCGCGGCCCGGAAAGTCCTCGGAGGCGTAGCCGAACATGGCGAAATGGGCGTTTTCGCTGGGCAGCGCCTGACCCAGGGCGGCGGGGTGGTAGAGACCGCTGCAGCCAAGGGCCGCCAGGCGGTCCAAGACCGGGGTGGCCGCCGCCTGGAGGGGGGTCTGGTGTCCCAGCCGCCGGTAGCTGCGATCCCCGGCACCGTCCAAAAGGATTAAAATACACTTTCTGGCCATGGGGCACCTCGGGGTCAATCAATCTCGGCAATCCTAAACCAAATCCCGACCCGCTGCAATTCTATCGATTCTGTCGATACAATCCAACGCAAGGATAGATATTAAAAATTTGCCTGGCGGTGTAGAAATGGTATTTTACCGGCATGTTAATCGATATGCACGTGCACACGACGGTCTCCCCCTGTAGCCGGCTGACCCTGGAGGACCTTCTGACCCACTCCCGGCGGCGGGGGCTGGATGGTGTCTGCATCACCGATCACGGGAGTATGGCGGCGGCGCACACCCTGCGGGAAGGCCGCCAGCCCGACGGGCTGTATGTTTTTTTCGGTCTCGAATATGCCACCCCGGAAGGCGATTTTCTGATCATCGGGCCATTTGACGAACTTGCGCCGCATCTCAGTGCGCGCCGGCTGTTGGATCGGGTGGCGGCCGCCGGTGGAGTGGCCATTGCCGCGCATCCCTTTCGCGGCGGCCGTCCCGTCAGAGAGGATCTGATACGCGAGGGGCGCTGCCGGATCGTGGAGAGTCTCAACGGCCGCAACAAGGCGGTCGAAAATCGGGCGGTCGACGGCTGGCGGCGGCGTTATGATTTCACGGAATGCGCCGGCAGCGACGCCCATTGCCTGGCCGAACTCGGCCGGGTGCGCACCCGCTTCCAGGAGCGCGTCGAAACCCGGGGGCAGCTCGTGCGGGCACTTCAAAGGGGGGTGTGTGCGCCGGAAACGCCCGATGCCATCCTGGCCCCAGCAGCTGCCGGAGACCCTCCGGCCCGGATAAACATCCTCCAGGCGGGGAAATCCGCCCCGCAGCCCATGTCCCTGAGTGAAAAATGAGGTGGAATGCCGGCAATTGGAGACAACCCGGTGAAATTTAAAAACATGGAGGTGAAAAGACCGTGATGAGCCCAAAAGGATTCTCTTTGTCGGTGATCGCCCTGGCGTTGCTGGTGTGCGCGGCACCTGTCTTGGCCGGAGATTTGGACCGCTTCACCAATCTCGAGGGAACCCTGGACATTGCCGGCGGCACGGCCCACATCCCGGTGATGAACGAGGCGGCCAAGCGGATCATGACCTTCAATCCGAAGGTCCGGATCACCGTGGCCGGCGGCGGGTCAGGTATCGGCGTGCAGAAGGTCGGCGAGGGGTTGGTGGATATCGGCAACACCGGGCGCGCCCTGTCCGAGGAGGAAGTGGCCAAGTTCGGCCTGCAGTCCTTTGATTTCGCGATCGACGGCGTGGCGCCCATCGTGCACCCGGAAAACCCCGTGACCGGCCTCACGGCCCAGCAGATCCGGGATATTTTTGCCGGGCGGATCACCCGCTGGAGCGAGGTGGGCGGCCCGGACGAGGCCATCCATGTCTACGGTCGCGAGGAGGCCAGCGGCACCCACGAGGTTTTTTGGGGCAAGATGCTGAAAAAGGAGCCGATCGTGGCCAGCGCGAACATCATTCAGTCCAACGGCGCCATGAAGGTGGCGGTTTCCCAGGATGCCAATGCCATCGGCTACATGAGCATCGGCCATATCGACGACACGGTGAAGCCCCTGGCGGTCGACGGGGTCACGCCCTCCCAGGAGACGGCGGTCGACAAAAGCTATCCCGTGGTTCGGCATTTGTTCATGAACACCAAGGGCGACCCCAAACCATTGGCGCGGGCGTTCATCGACTATATCCTGAGCGAGGAAGGCGCCGGCATCACCAGCGCCGCCGGCTACATTCCGGTGCGGTAGTTTCACCCTCCCCTCCCTGATTCCGATGTTTTTCGAAATTTGGATCCGACGCCTGCTGTGCGCCGCCGCGATGGTGTCCACCGCGGCGGCTTTGTGTATTTTGCTGGTCCTGATCACCCTGGTCCTGCCGCTTTTCGCCCACGGCGGCCTGGCTACGGTGCTCGCCTGGCAGTGGCTGCCGTTTGAGGGGAAGTTCGGCATCCTGCCCATGGTGGTCGGCTCGCTTTGGCTCTCCCTGGGCGCGCTGGCCGCAGCCACACCCCTGGCTGTCGGCCTCGCGTGCTTCGTTCAGGTCCTGGCCCCGGGCCGGGTCAAAAGCCTCTGTCTGGCCCTGGTGCACTACATGACCAGCATTCCCACGGTAATCTACGGGTTCGTCTCGATTTTTATGCTGGTTCCCCTGATGCGGCAGTGGTTTGAACGCGGCACGGGCTTTTCCCTGCTGACGGCCATGCTGGCGCTCACCCTGCTCATTCTGCCGACCATCGTGCTGGTCTTTCACGCCACGCTGCGCGAGGTGGACCGCACGGCCCGGGCCACCTGCGCCGCCCTGGGGTTTTCCAAACCCGCCTACATCCGGCATGTGCTGCTGCCGCTTTCCCGGCGCGGCCTGCTGGCCGCCGTAATCCTGGGGTTCGGGCGGGCCGTGGGGGACACGCTGATATCGTTGATGCTCGCCGGCAACGCCCCCATGGTCCCGGGCTCCCCTGCGGACGCCATCCGCACCCTGACCGCGCACATCGCCCTGGTCGTGGCCACGGACAGCCAGAGCACGTTTTACCACTCGGTCTTCGCCTCCGGTCTGATCCTGTTCCTGATCATGGTTCTCATCAACCTGGCCCTGCGCAGGCTGGGCAGGTCCTTTGCCCCATGACCGCCGCACAAAAACACAGTCTTGCGGACACGGCAACGACCGCTTTCTGCTGGAGTGCAGCCGCGCTTACGGGCGTGGCCGTTCTGGCGGTCATGGGCTTTCTGATCTTTCGCGGGGCAGGCACCCTGGGGCTTGAACTGTTCTTTGGGCAGACCCCCTGGAGGGACGCCTTGACCGGGGCCCGGCCGGTCTTCGACGGGCTCTGGTCGGCCCTGGCCGGGACCCTTATTCTGGTGGTCCTTTCCTGTTTGATGGCCGTTCCCGTGGGGATTGCCGGCGGGGTCTATCTATCCGTCTACGCCAGCCGGCGCTATCAAAGCATGACCGGGTTCGCCGTGGACCTGATGGCCGGCATCCCGTCGATTGTCATGGGCCTCTTCGGCTTCAGCATGATCGTGGTCCTGCGGCATGCGCTCTTTCCCCACGCCAAGACCTGCCTGCTGCTGGCGGCGGTATGTATCGCGCTGCTGATCCTGCCCTATTTGGTGCGCACCACCCAAAACGCCCTCTCCGGGCTGCCGGAGCACTTGCGCCTGCTGGGGCCAAGTCTGGGGTTCAGCACGTGGCAGAACACGCGCCACGTCCTGCTGCCCTCCGCCGGCCGGGGGATCCTCAGCGGCGTGATCCTGGCCATGGGACGGGCCGCCGAAGACACGGCCGTGATCCTGCTGACCGGCGTGGTGGCCCAGGCCTTTCTGCCCCGCAGCCTGTGGGACAAATTCGAGGCCCTGCCCTTTCGGATATACTATCTTGCCGCCGAACACCGCTCCGTGGCGGAACTGGACCAGGCCTTCGGCGCGGCCCTGGTCCTTTTGATGCTCACCGGCGCGCTGTTCTGCCTGGCCTTTCTGATTCAAAGAACCATGGAGCACCGCTGGAAAAAATAATGGCCCTGCCGGAACCCATCCTGGAAATGCGCGACCTGACGGTCCGCTTCGATGAAAAGATCGTTCTTGACCGGATCAATCTGCGCCTTGGCCCCGGCGAACTGGTCATGGTCGTGGGACCGTCCGGCTCCGGCAAGACGACCCTGCTGCGGGCCGTGAACCGCCTGAACGAAGAATATCCGGGGAGTGCGACGCACGGCCTGGTGCGGGTCCGGCTGGGGGGCCACTGGCTGGACTGCTATGCTGAAAATTTCCCCCTGACCGATCTGCGCCTGCGGGTGGGCATGGTCTTTCAAAACCCCAATGTCCTGCCTTTTTCGATTCAAAGAAATCTGACCCTGCCCTTGTGCGTCGCTTTAGGCATGAGCAAGGTTGAGGCGGCGCAGCGGGTCCAGCGCGCCCTTGAGGATGTCTGGTTGTGGGAGGAGGTCAAGGACCGTTTGCGCGACAGCGCCCTGACCCTTTCCGGCGGCCAGCAGCAACGCCTTTGCCTGGCCCGGGTGCTTGCCCTGGACCCCGCAATTCTGCTGCTGGACGAGCCCACGGCTTCCCTGGATTTCAAGGCCACCCGCAAGATCGAGGCGCTCTTTCAAAGCCTCAAGGAGCGCTACGCCATTCTGGCCGTGACCCACAGTCTGAGCCAGATGCGCCGTCTGGCGGACCGGGTCCTGATTCTGCGCGGGGGGCACCTGGTTTCGGAGCTTTCCCGCGCGGAATTCCAAAACCAGGCAAATTGTCTGGAGATCATGGAGGAGTTTTTCTGAAAAGAGGGCATCAAGCGGGTGAATTTCAGGATGCGGCCGGCGCGTGTCAGTTGAGGGCGCCGTCCTTCCAGTACTTGGTGCCCTTGACGGTGGCCTGCAACGCCAGGCCGCTTTCGGTCAGCTGATAGATCGTGATGTTGTCGAAGACCGCCTCCCCGCCCACGGCCGCCCCCATGTCGCTGGCCTTGGCCGCCGCGTCCGCGTGCCCGCCGAACTCCCAGCCGCTGTCGATGAATTGCTGCAGGGTGGCGCTGTCGTGAAAAATGAAGACGGTTCGAAAATCCTTCAGCCCGGCCCCCAGACCGATGCCGACCTCCCCCATTTTCATGTAGGTGTTTTTCCCGCTGCGGTTGTTGCGGACCACGCCGTAGCCGCCGCCGAAGCTGGCCAGGATGATGTTGATGTTGGCGTTGCTGAAAACGGCGTAGCCCGGGGCCTTGGCGATCTGGCCCCTGGCCTGGGGGCGGCAGGCGTAAAGGTCCGTCAGGGTCTTATTTTTCATCTCGAGGATGGCCTGCCGCTTGTCCTGGGGGGTGGTGCCCTTGGTGGTGGCGCAACCCGCGATCAAAGCGGCCGCCAGCAGGATGAGCCCCGCGAGTCGAATGCCATGCATGTGCGTTTCCCTCCGATGGCCGCCTGAACGGCGTCACATGGTTGCCGCAATGGGTGTACGGCCGGTATCAAAGGGGTAATCGGTAAGGGATGCGCAACTCTTTAGGATACCTACTGGGTTCAGGCCACAACGCTTGCGGGCGTCCAAATGCCACTGCCTTTGGACACAGTGCGGCCCCGGGAAACCTGCCGGTTGCATGGTTTGCGCAACTTTTACCGAGCCAGGTGCTCAGGGTACGTGCGTCCCTGGGATGTTTGGAGTTGGTAAATTCTTTTTTCCATGTTATCTTTTTCTTTAGTTTTGGCGTTTACGCCGGTAAAATTCCATGGCAAGGTGGCGCATGAAAACTTTCCAGAAAAAGGGCTTTATCTCAAGTCTCAGTCTTATGATTTTTTTGGCAGGGGGGTGTTTGCCGACGATGGTTTCCATCAGTACCCCTGAAATTCGGAACGTCGAAAATGATTACTTCAGCGCTCAATTGGAGCCGCTTTCCCAAGGTAAAAACTATTTTGACCGTTTTCGGCTCGCGGTCACCAACAAGACTTCCCAAGATCTGGAAATCGATTGGAATCAAACCCGTTATCTCTACCATGGACGCGATGGCGGTGTTTTCGTGTTTGAGGGAATAGCAGCCGAAGACATTAAAAACGAAACCATCCCGCCGGGCATCATTCCTGTGGGGCAGACCTTTACAAAGGAGATCGGCCCACTGGAGCTCGTGGCCCGGGGGCCCCTCGGCGGAAAGGGGGCTGATTCCGGGAAAATTACATTCGGTATCATTCCAAGCGGAGAAAACGGGATACTGTTGGTTATCAGGCAAAACGGCAAGACGCTCGAAGAGAAAATAATGGTTAAAATTTCGCAAAGGGAAGTCCCCAAGTAAAGATCCAAACCCATCGAAAAGCCGCCCACCCATACAAAACCAGACGGTCTTTTTTGGAATTAAGAGATCGCTCTTCCACCTGTCGCAGATCTCCAAATAACGCCATCAAAAGCATTTTACCCCGCCGTGGGGTGTTTGTCAGAAAGATACTCTGGCGGGAATCCCGGGGATAGGCCTGGCTTTACATCTCCCGGTTTTCTTTGTTCATTTTCTTGTGCGGACAAGAAAACGAACCAAAAGAAGCCGCCCGCGTCCCGGGCCCCTTCGGGCTGCCCTGCGCTTCTGGCAGCCGGCGGGCCCTGTGGAAGTCGCTGGCGCTCAGAAAGCCGGTTGCGGGGGGATTGGTTTTTGCCGCCGCCTCTACATCAGCCCCCTGGCGGCCGCATCGGCCCAGGTGATCAGCGGGGTGGGGTAAATGCCGGCCAGGACGGTCAGGGCCACCAGGAAATAGGCCAGGCCGCGGGTGAGGGGCGGCGCCAATAGTGCCGGCTGGGGGCCCTGGGGTTCCGTCAGGTAGGCCGCCCGCACCACCATCAGGTAGAAGTAGAGGGAGATGACGACGTTGATCATGGCGATCAGCACCAGGCTGACATGCCCCTGGGCGATGGCGGCCTTGAAGACCAGAAACTTGCCGGTGAAGCCGATGGTGGGGGGGATCCCCGCCAGGCTGAAGACCGCCATCATCAGGGCCAGGGCCAGGATCGGGGAGCGCCGGTGCAGTCCGGCCAGACCGGCGATCTCCATGTTGCGGCCGCCGCCGGCGGCCGCGACCAGCACCAGAAAGCAGGTGACCTTCATCACCAATAGCGCCAGGGCGTAGAAGATCGCGCCGCCGTAGCCGGCGGGGCTCATGCTGAGAATGCCGATCAGGACGTAGCCGGCCTGGGCAATGCTGGAATAGGCCATCAGGCGCTTGAAGTCCTTCTGGACGAGGGCGCTCAAGTTGCCCACGGTCATAGAGACGATCGCCAGGGCCACCAGGGCATCGGTCAGGAAGCTGCCGGCACCGCCGGTGAGGGCCGCCACGCGGATCAGGACGGCCACCGCGGCCACCTTGGAAACCGTTGCGATGTAGGCCGCCGCCTGGTGGGGGGCGCCCTGGTAGACATCCGGGGCCCAGAAGTGAAAGGGGAAAACGGCCAGTTTGAAGAAAAACCCGGCCAGGGCCAGCAGCACGCCGATGGCCACCATCGGCTGGTGCAGCATCCCGGGCAGGGCGGTCATCAGATCCGCCAGGTAGGCGGACTGGGCGGCGCCGTAGAGCAGCGCCAGGCCGAAGATCATCACCGCCGAGGCTGCCGCGCCGATCAGAAAATAGGTCAGGCCGGCGCGGACCCCCTGGCGCAGGTCGACCCGCAGGTAGACCAGGACGTAAAGCGAGTAGCTGGAGAGTTCCAGAGCCACGTAAAGCGGCAGCAAATGCACGCAGCTCACCAAGAGCATCAGGGCCAGGGTGCTGGCTGTCAGCAACAGGTAAAACTCGGGGTGGTGGCGCTCGGCGACGCCGGTCAGGTCGTTGCAGATGCAGACAATCAGGAAAAAGCCCATGGCCAGCAGGGTCTTGAAGGTCTGGGAGAAGAGGTCCACGCGGTAGGCGCCCAAAAACAGGTCCCCCCGCAGGGGTACGTACGCCAAGCAGATTCCTAGTCCAACGGCCCCCAGGACGACCGCCGTGAGGTAGTCCCGTTCGGGGTCGGGGCGCCCGCTCATGGAAATGCCCAGAAACACCAGGGCGGCGGTCAGGAAGAAGAGTTCGGGGCTCAAAAGGGTCCAGTTCATCAGGGCAATCCGTTGAAAAACGCGACCGTCGCGGTTTGGATCATGTTGACCATGAACGCCGGTAAAAGGCCGAAAAACACGATCACCGACACCAGGATGACCCGTGGTACGCCCAGCAGCGGCGGGATGTCCGGCAGGTGCGTCAGGCGCTGGTTGGGCGGGCCGTAGCAGGTCCGCTGGACCACCCGCAGGATGAAGAGCGCGCTGACCACCAGCGCGCCCACCGCCAGGCTGCCGTAGAGGGGATAGACCCGGAAGGCGGCGATAAAGACCATCAGCTCCGCCCAGAAGCTGGCCAGGCAGGGAACCCCGATGCCGGTCAGGGCGGCCACGATGAAAAACGCGGCCGCCACCGGCATGGTTCGGCTGAGGCCCCCCAGTTCGGCCACGGCCTTGGTGTGGGTGCGGTCGTAAATGTAGCCCACCGCCGAGAAGAAAAGGGCCGTCATGACGCCGTGGGCAAACATCTGAAAGACCGCCCCGTTCAGCCCGTCCACCGTCACGGTGGCCAGCCCCAGGCCGACGATGCCCATGTGGGAGACGCTGGAGTAGCCGATGACGTATTTGAGGTCGGTCTGGCGCAGGCCCACCAGGGCGCCGTAGACGATGCCGATGGTTGCCAGGAGAGCCATCAGCGGCGCCCAGTGCTGCCAGCCGGCGGGGCAGAGGAAGATGCCCACCCGCAGGACGCCGAAGGCCCCGATTTTCATCAGCACCCCGGCGTGGATCATGCTGACCCCGGTGGGGGCCGCCACGTGGCCCACCGGCGACCAGGTGTGAAACGGCCAGACCCCGGCCAGGATGCCGAACCCCAGGTAGAGCAGCAGGAAGGCGAATTTCTCCTGGTAGGGGGTGAAGGTCCCGGGCTGCATGAGCGCCGTGAGGTCAAAGGTGGAAAGGCCGGCCTGGACCACCAGGTAGAGGATCGCCGGCAGGATCAGGGCGCTGCCGGCCAGGAGGTAGAGGGTCAGCTTCATGGCCCCGTATTCTTTGCGGGTGCTGCCCCAGACGGCGATCAAAAGGTACATGGGAAAGAGCGACACGTCGTACCAGACGAAGATGAAAAAGAGATCCAGGCTCATGAAGAGGCCGAAAACGCCGGTCACCAGCAGGAAGGTCAGGGCGAAGAACTCCTTGACGCGCGTCTCCAGCTCCCACATGGTGAGAACCGCGGTGAAAAAGACGATGCCGGTCAAAAGCAGCATGGGCAGGTTGAAGCCGTCGGCGGCGTTGAACCAGGTGATTCCAAGGGAGGGCACCCAGGGGAATTTCTCGACGAACTGCAGCCCGCCGGCGGACTGGTCGTAGGCGATGAACAGGCCGGCCGATAGCACCAGGCAGAGCCCCGAGAAGACGGCGCTGATCCACTTGATCCGCCGGGTTTGGGCGGCGGGGGTGCAGAGGATTGCCAGCAGCCCCCCGATGCAGCACAGCAGCAGCAGGCTCAGGAAAGGGAAGCGGGCGTATGCCATGGGCGCCATCGTGCGGTCACCTCAAAGAAAGAAATAAAAGGCCAGCAGGGCCATGGTGACGAAGATCACCATCAGGCGGTACTGAATCATGCCGCTGTGGGCGCGTTCCAGCAGGCCGCCGGCCCGGGCCGCAGCCCGCGCCAGGCCGTCGATGCCGTCGTCGATCACCCGCCGGTCGTTCCAGGTGCAGAAGCCGGACAGCACCCGATATAGTACGCGGTCCAGCAGCTGACGGTAGAAGCGGTCCAGAAACCACCGCTGGCTGAAGAGAAGATAAAGCGGCGGGATCTTTTCCACGAAGCCCACCTGGCGGGAGCGCGGCAGTCCGAATTCCAGCCCGGCCAGCAGGAGGCCGGCCAGCGTCAGTCCGACGGCCCAGAAGAGCAGGGCCCGGCCGTGCCCCGCAGGGTCCGGCGTCAGGACCGGGGAGCCGCCGAGAAAGGCGGCCAGCGGCGTTTGCGCAAGGCCCAGCAGCACCGTGATCGCGGCCAGGGCCACCAGCGGCAGCGTCATCGCCCGCTTTCGGCGCGGGTCGTCGTGATCGCCGGACGGATGCGCTCCTGGCGCCGCCTCGGCCTCGGCCGGGGCGGGGGCTTTTGTTGACGGAAAGAGGATGATAAAGATCAGCCGAAAGCTGTAGTAGGCCGTCAGAAAGACCCCCAGCATGCCGGCCGCCAGCCACACCGCGGTGGGGCGCGCGGCGAGCGCGGCCAGGATCAGCTCCTTGCTGAAAAAGCCGGAAAGCGGCGGCAGCCCGGAAAGCGCTGCGGCCCCGATGATCATGCAGACCATGGCGGTCTTTGATCGGCGGCCGCCGGCGTGCGCGATGGTGAAGAGGTCGTTGCTGCCGCAGCGGTGGATCAGGACCCCGGCGCAGAGAAAGAGCAGGGCCTTGAAGCCCGCGTGGGTCACGAGGTGAAACACGCCGGCGAAGTAGCCGCCGGCGGCCAGGCCCATGATCATCAAACCCAGCTGGCTGATGGTGGAGTAGGCAAAGACCTGCTTGATGTCCCGGCTGACCATGGCCATTGTGGCGGCCATCAGCATGCTCAGGGTGCCCACGGTCAGACAGACCGTCATGGCCACCGGCGAGAGGCTGAAGAAGGGGAACAGGCGCGCGAAGAGAAACACCCCGGCGGCCACCATGGTGGCCGAGTGCAGCAGTGCGCTGACCGGGGTGGGGCCCTCCATGGCGTCCGGCAGCCAGGTGAGCAGCGGGAACTGGGCGCTTTTGCCGATCACGCCGCCGAAGATCAGCAGGCTGGAGAGGGTGGTCAGCTCCGGCGAAAGGCGCGCGGCGGTCTCGGGCGCGTTGAGCGCCAGGATGTCCAGATCCCCCAGCTGGGTCAGGATCACCAACAGCCCCAGCAGAAAGGCGACGTCCCCTAACCGGGTCATCACGAAGGCTTTTTTGCCCGCCTCACTGGCGCTCCATTTGTCGAACCAGAACCCGATCAGGAGATAGGAGGCCAACCCCACCAGCTCCCAGAAGACATAGAGCTGGAAGAGGGAGGGTGCCAGGGTCATGCTGGTCATGGCCCAGGCGAAAAGCGACATGAAGGCGTAATAGCGGGCAAACCCCGGGTCCCCGGCCATGTAGCCCAGTGAATAGACCTGGACCAGCAGACAGATGGATGCCACCACGGTGAGCATCAGCAAGCTCAGGGGATCGATCAGCAAGCCGAACGGCACCATGATCTCACCGGCCACCAGCCAGCGGCCGCTGAACTGCAGGGGCGTCGGCGCACCCCAATGGCGGACCAGCAGAAAGAGCGTCCCCAGCAGGCAGATGCCGACGGCCCCCAGCGACAGGCCGGCGGAGAGCCGCGGGCGCCTGCGGGTGGCCACCAGGATCGTCGCAAAAGCCGCCAGGGGCGCCAGCACCGCCATCAAGGCGGCCGCCACGGTCGGGTTGAGGGTCAGCGGGTGGGTCATGGTGTGCTCGCGGGTGCAATCCTTATGGGGTGCCGGCCGCTTGCGGCCTTGCACGGGTTCAGTCCAAGCGGTCGGGTGCGACCGTGCCGCTGCGACGGTAAATGCAGATGATCAGGGCCAGGCCGATGGAGACTTCGGCGGCCGCCACGGCCAGGATGAAAAGCGCGAACACCTGGCCTTCGATCGACTGCCATCGCAGGGCGGCGCCCACGAAGGCGATCGCCCCGGCGTTGAGCATGATTTCAAACCCCAGCAGGATCATCACCAGGTTGCGCCGTGCCACCGTGCAGCCGGCGCCCATTACAAACAGCAGGCCGGCCAGCAGAAAGACATGGCTGTATGGGGCGATCATGCCGGCTCCTCCGCCGCGGGGTTTTGGCGCCGGCCGCCGCGCCGGGCGATCAGCAGCGCGCCGATCAGGGCCACCAGCAGCAACAGGGAAACGATTTCGATGGCCAGCCAGTGCCGCTGGAAGAGGTGTTGGCCGAAGCGCGCCGGTGAAGCCACGGCCGGCATCAGGGGCGATGAGGCGGCCGGGTCGTGGAGGACCATTAAAATGCCCACCGCCCCAAAGAGCAGCCCCATGCACCCGGCCGGCAGCCACTGCCGCCGGGGGTGAAACTTTTCCCGCAGCGCCTCCCCGCTCAGCATCATGATGATGAACAGAAAGAGCACCATGATGGCTCCGGCGTAGATGATCACCTCCAGCGCAGCAAGCAGCGGCGCCCCGAGAAGATAGAACAGCAGGGCGCTGCCGAAAAAGGACAGCACCAGGTAGACCACGGCGTGAACCAGGTTGCGCCGGGTGATGGCAAGCCCCGTGGCCCAGAGGATCAGGGCGGCCAGCAGATAAAACAGGATGGTCTGAAACGTCATGGCATCGTCCTTGCCGACCGGTTTCCCACCGGGCGGCGGATGGGAGGTGCGCGCCGTCACGGCAGGTTGCTGCGGACCCTGACCGGCGGGGCTTCCCGCTCGTGGGCGCCCTTGCCGCCGGCCGCGGTCGCAACACCCGCCCAGCGGTAGAAGTTGTAGGTCTTGTCCTTGCCGCAGCCGTCCACCAGGAGGTCCTCTTTTTCGAAGACCAGCTTGAGGATGTCGCGCTGGATGTTTTCGAAATCCGGCGTCAGCTGGATGGCCGCGGTCGGGCAGGCCTCCTCGCAGAGCCCGCAGTAGATGCAGCGCGCGAAGTTGATCCGGAACCAGGCGGCATAGCGGCGGCCGTCCGGCATTTCGGCCGCCTGCATGGAAATGCAGCTCACCGGGCAGACCCCCGAGCACAGGTAGCAGGCCACGCAGCGCTCCCCGCCGTCGGGGTCGTGGGTCAGGACAATCCGGGCGCGGGAGCGTTCGGGCAGCGCCCGCCGGTACTCGGGGTACTCCTCGGTAACCGGTTTGCGCCAGAGGTGCCGCAAGGTGGTGGCAAACCCCGCGCCCAGGGCCTTCAGGGCTTCGAGGGCCGAGGTCTCGCCCGGTTTTTGCGCTTTTACGTGCGGAGACTTTTCTTCATGATCGTTTGGGTCTTCCACTGGTTGCTCCCCTTGCAAGTCTCAAAGCAGCACGATCATCCCAGTCAGCAGGATGTTGACCAGGGCGGTCGGCACGAGCACCTTCCAGCCCAGGGCCATCAGCTGATCGTAGCGCAGGCGCGGCAGGGTGCCGCGGATCCAGATCAGCACCAGGCAGACCAGCATCATCTTCAGCAGCAGCCAGACCGGCCCGGGCAGTAGGGGGCCGTGCCAGCCGCCCAGAAAAAAGACCGCCACCAGCGCGCCCAGCACCTGCATGTGGACGTATTCGCCGATGAAGAACAGCCCGAAGCGCATCCCGCTGTACTCCATGTGAAAGCCCGCACCCAGCTCGTTTTCGGCCTCGGGCAGGTCGAAGGGGATGCGCTTGATCTCGGCCACCGCGGCAATAAAAAAAATGGCGCAGGCGATCGGCTGGACCAGCACGAAGGGCACCCTGGACTGGGCCGCGACGATGTCCACCAGGCTGAAGGAGCCCGCCAGGATCACCACCGGCACCAGCGACAGCCCCAGCGCGAGTTCGTAGCTGATCATCTGGGCCGCCCCGCGGATGCCGCCCAGCAGGCTGAACTTGGAGTTGGCGGCCCACCCGCCCAGGGCCACCCCGTAAACCCCGAGGGATGAGAGGGCGAAGATGAACAGCAGCCCCACGTTGAGGTCCGCGATCACCATGGGCACCTGCCGCCCCCAGAGGGTCAGCGGCGGGCCGAAGGGCACCACCGCGAACATCAGCAGCGCCGTCAGGGCGACCACCGCCGGGGCCAGCAGGAAGATCGTGCGGTCGGCCTCGGCCGGCACGGTGTCCTCCTTGGTTAGCAGCTTGACGGCGTCGGCCACGGGCTGCAGCAGACCGAACTTTCCGGCGCGGTTGGGCCCCCGGCGCACCTGCATGCGGGCCAGCAGCTTGCGCTCAACCCAGACGAGGTAGGCGGCCACCACCAGGACCACCGCCAGGATGACCCCGATCTTGGCGAGCAGCAGCACGATGCCGGCGATCCAGACGAACATGGTTTCGGTCAGCTCCTTCTGCCTTGTGGCACGGCGGCGTGCGGGTCTTCCGTGCGCCGGATGTGTCCCAGGGGGATCCGGGTGCCGGATGGCCCCAATAGCTGCCAGTTGAGGTCGCGGTGGCGCGGCACCACCAGGACGCCGGGGGCCATGTGGGCGCACACCGCGAGGGTGGCCTCGAAACAGCCGCCGGCGGCATTGACCACCAGCCGGTCGCCGCTGGCAAGCCCCAGGGCCTCGGCCGACTGGGGGCCAAGGGCGACCCGCGGCGGTTGTTCCAGGGCCTGCAGCGGCGGCGACAGGGCCGAAAGGGTCTCGGTGCCGAAGGTTTGCTGGGTCAAGAGGATTGTCAGGCCGTCAGGTCCCGCGGCCGCCGGCTCTCCGGTGGGTGAGGTGAACGGGGCGGCCCCGCCAAGGGGCAGGCGGATACCCTCGAGCGGCAGGGCGGCCGGCCGGGGCAGGTTGGCAAACTCCGGCAGGACCTCGGCAATACAGGCGGCGAGGTTGCCGACATCGGCGGCCCGGGCGTCGCCTGCCAGCTGCGTCAGGAAACGCCAGGCAGGGGTCGGCTCGCCGCCGGGCAGGCCTGCGGCATAGTCCCGGGGGGGATGGCCGCCGGCACCGCTTTGGGCGACGGGGATGCCGCCGGTCAGCACCGGCTGCGCCCACTGGACGCGCCCCTCCTGGTTGACCAGGATGCCGCCGGCTTCGAAAATCGTGGCGGTCGGCAGCAGCACCTGGGCCCGGGCGGCGCTGACGCTGGACAGATGGTCCAGCACCACCAGCAGTTCCAGCTGCGCCAGGGCGCGCTCCAGGCGCGGCCGGTCGGGGAAG
Source organism: Desulfobacteraceae bacterium (assembly GCA_022340425.1). Lineage (NCBI taxonomy): Bacteria > Pseudomonadati > Thermodesulfobacteriota > Desulfobacteria > Desulfobacterales > Desulfobacteraceae > Desulfobacteraceae bacterium. Next base: position 52,317 of record JAJDNY010000161.1, read on the forward strand.
TCGCTCAAGGGGTCGGCCTCCACCACCACCAGGGCCGTGATGCGGCCGGCTTCGATGGCCTCCAAAAGGGCCTCCAGCGAGGCCCCGGGAGGCGAGACGCGCGCGGCGGCGAAGGCGCCGGCGCCGGGCAGGAGGTAGAAAAGACCGCAGCGCTCGCGGCCGACGGCCAGCAGCCGGGCGCAGTCGGCGGCCAAAGCGGGCAGGGCCGCGGGCACCGTCTCGGTGCCGCAGACGATCAGCGGGCGGCGGCTCTCAGCCAGGACGTTCGCCGCAGCCGGTCCGGAGGCGGCCGGCAGGGCCTGCCAGAACGCACGCGGCAGGTCGCCCAGCGCCTGCGCCGCGCCGGCGGGCAGGGCGTCTTTGACCGCAGCGCCCAGGAAGGCGGCCAGGGCCTCGGGCGGCAGGGGGAGGTGCTGAAATGCCAGCGGCAGCCGCACCGGTCGCGGGTCGGCCACCAGGATGGGGGCGCCCCGGCGCTGGGCCTGGCGCAGGGCGAGGGCCAGCATCGGGGCCTCGTTCAAGGGGTCGGCGCCCACGACGATCACGGCATCCGCATCTTCGATTTCTCCCAGCGAGGTCGCCAGCTCGGGGCTAAGGCCGGCGACGGCTGCCGCCACCCGCGCGGCCAGCCCGGCGCTGTTGAAAAAGGCCGGCGGCCGCCAGCCGCTTGCGCGGCACAGCCGCGCCAGAAAGGCCTGGGTTTCCAGGCTGCTGCGCAGCCCGCCCAGGGTCCCGATGGCATCCGGGCCGGCGCTCCGGGCGATGCGACCCAGCTCTTGCCGGACAAATGCGACCGCTTCCGGTAGGGGCTTGACCGCCTCCCCCACCCGGGCCTGGCGGGGGCGCCGCGGGTGGTCGGCGTAGGAAAAACCGTAGCGGCCGCGGTCGCAGATGAAGTGACCGTTGACCGCCGGGTTGCAGCCGGCCTCCTGGCGCACGGTCTGGCGGTAGCGGGCGCTGGCGACGGTGCGGCAGCCCAGGCTGCAGTGCAGGCAGACCGAGGGGGCGCGCTGGTAGTCCCAGCGCCGTCCGAAGTAGCGCGACGGCTTGTCGGTGAAGACCCCGGTGGGGCAGATGTCGATCAGGTTACCGGCAAACGGGCTCTCTAGCGGGCCGTCGGCGAAGCGGCCGAAATAGACCCGGTTGGCGATCTGCATCGCCCCCAGGTCGAAGCAGCCGGCAAACTCCTGGTAGAAGCGCACGCAGCGGTAGCAGTGGATGCAGCGGTTCATCTCGTGCCGCACCAGGGGGCCGAGGTCCTGGTCGGGGTAGGTGCGTTTGGCGCCGCGGTAGCGCCGCAGGCCGTGGCCGCCGGAGATCGTCGTGTCCTGCAGCAGGCAGTGGCCGCCCTCGTCGCAGACCGGGCAGTCATGGGGGTGATGGAGCATCAGCCACTCGATTACCTGCCGGCGGAAGTCCACCGCCTCAGGATCGGTGGTGGAGACCACCATCCCGTCCAGGGCCGTCACCATGCAGCTCATCTGGATGCCCGCCACCGGCCCGGCCAGGAACTTCACCGCGCACACCCGGCAGGCGCCCACGGACCCCAGGGCGGGGTGGAAGCAGAAGCGCGGGATCATGATGCCCAGCTTTTCCGCGGCCTCAATGACCTTGGTTCCCGCCGGAACCTCGACTTCCTGGTTGTCGATAACGAGTGTGGGCATCGCAAGGGCTCGGTTTCGCCGGCGGCGGGCGCGCCGCCGGCCGGGATCGTTTTCAGCGCACCCGGAAAGGGCAGCGGCCCAGCCGGATATGGGCCTGGACCTCGTCTTCGAAATAGGTCAGCAAACTCTCCAGGGGCGAGGCCGCGCCGGGTGCGAAGGCGCAATAGGCCTTCCAGAGGTGCGCGGCCATGGCCTGCAGCATGGCGATGAATTCGGGTTCCCCGCGGCCGTCTTCGATCCGTTCCAGCAGGTCGCGGATGTAGGGCAGGCCCTCGCGGCAGGGGGTGCACCAGCCGCAGGACTCGCGGGCGAAGAAAGTGATCAGGTTGAGGGTCGCTGCCACCAGGCAGGTCTTGTGGTCGAAGACCATGATGGCGCCGGTGCCCAGCCGGTGCCCGGCCTGGCGCAGGGATTCGAAGTCCATTGGGAGGTCGTAGAATTCCCGCGGCAAAAAGCGCGTGGAGGCCCCCCCGGGCAGGCAGGCCTTGAACTCGGAGCCCGGCAGCATCCCGCCGGCATGGGTTTCGATGATTTCCCGCAGCGGCACCCCCATGGGCAGCTCGAAGCAGCCCGGTTTGCGGACCTTGCCGCTCACGCAGAAAATCTTGGTGCCCGCGCCGGTCTCGGTCAGGGCCAGCGCTTTGAACCACTCCGGCCCGTTGCGGATGATGGGGGCCACGCAGGCCAGGGTCTCGACGTTCTGCAGGACGGTGGGCTGTCCCCAGAGGCCCTTTTCGGTGGGGTAGGGAGGCGGCTGCTTGGGGTTGGGGCGTCGGCCCATCAGGGCGTTCAACTGGGCGCTGCCCTCGCCGCATATATAGCGGCCGCCGCTGCGGTGAACCACGATGTCGAAGTCGAAGCCGCTGCCCAGGATGTCGGCTCCCAGCAGCCCGGCCCGGCGCGCCACCCCGGTCTCACGTTCCAGGATGCGGGCCGCGCTCTCGTATTCCGGCCGGATGAAGACGATCCCGTGGCATGCGCCCTCGGCAAAGGCCGTGAGGGTCATGCCCTCGATCAGGAGATGGGGGTCGGCGTGGATCAGGACCCGGTCCTTGAACGTCCCGGGCTCCATCTCGTCGGCGTTGCAGACCAGGTAGCGCGGGTGGGGGGCGTCGTCGGCCACCGTCATCAGTTTGCGGCCGGTGGGGAAGGCGGCGCCGCCGCGGCCCTGGAGCATGGCCTCCAGGATCTGCTGGCGCACCTTCTGGGGCGACAGGTTGTTCAGTGCCGTTTGGAGCGCCTCGTAGCCGCTGCTTTGGCGGTATTCTTCGAGGGTCGCGATCCGGTCCGGCTGCCGGTTGCGAAAAAGAACCTGGGGATACGGGGCGTCCGCCGGGCTCATGGGACCGCCTCCACCGCTGCGGTCTCCTGACCCCTGCTTTTCAGCCGCTCCAGCAGGGCGTCGAGGCTTTCCGGTGTCAACGGGCCATAGACCCGCTGGTTGACCAAGATCGCCGGCGACCGATCGCAGTAGCCGATGCAGCAGACCGGCAGGAGGGTGAAGAGGCCGTCGGGGGTGGTTTCCCCCATGGCGATCCCCAGCCGGCGGGACAGATGGGCGGCCAGCGAGTCGGCCCCGTTCATCCAGCAGATCACGCTGTCGCAGACGTGGATCACGTAGCGTCCCACCGGTTCGCGGTAGATGAAGGTGTAGAAGGTGGCCAGCTCCTCGATTTCCAGCGGGGTCATCCGGAGCAGTTCGGCCGCCGCGGCCACGGCCTCGTCGCTGAGGTAGCCGACCTGCGCCTGAAGGGCCAGCATGACGTCCACCACCAGCTCGCGCGGGTGGGCGGCGGCGATTTTGGCCTTGAGCGCTTCTGTGAGGGATGTCGGCAGCATGCGGCGTCCTAACGGTCGATGTCCGGCAGAATATAGTCCAGTGACCCGATGACGGCAATCAGGTCGGCGATGCTGGCGCCCACCGCCAGCCGCGGCATGACCTGCACGTTGGCGAAGCCCGGTGAGCGGATGTGCAGCCGGTAGGGGTAGCCCAGGCCGTCGCTGACCACGTAGTAGCCCTGCTCGCCGCGGGGAATTTCGCAGGCCGCGTAGGCCTCGCCGCGGGGTATGCACGGCCCGCGGGTGACGTTGACGAAGTGGTGGATCAGGCTCTCGATATCGTGCAGCATGTCCTCGCGGCGGGGGATCGTGTAGCGGTAGTCGTCGCTGACGTGGCGGCCCGCGGGCATCAGGGCCGCCGCCTGGGCGATGATCCGCAGGCTCTGGCGCATCTCGGCCAGCCGCACCTGGTAGCGGGCGTAGCAGTCGCCCTCGGTGGCGGTGGGAATTTCGAAGGTGAAATTCTCGTAGCCCGAGTAGGGGAACTGTTTGCGCAGGTCCCAGGCCAGCCCGCAGGCGCGCAGGTTGGGCCCGCTGACCCCCCAGTCGATGGCCTCGTCCAGCGAGATCCGGCCGATGCCCTCGGTGCGGGCGCGGAAAATGGGGTTGCGCGTGGTGAGGGTCTCATACTCCCTGAGACGCTCGGGGAAGATCCGGACGAAGGCTTCCAGCGGCGCGCGCCAACCGGCCGGGAGGTCGGCGGCGACCCCGCCGATCCGGAACCAGGAGGGGTGCAGGCGGCCGCCGGTGATGGTTTCCACGATGTCAAGAATCATCTCGCGCTCGCGGAAGGCGTAGAAATTGGGCCCCATGGCGCCCAAATCGTGGGCGAAGGTGGCGAACCAGACCAGGTGGTTGCTGAGCCGGAAGAGTTCGCTGATCAGCACCCGGATCACCTGGGCGCGTTCGGGGACCGTGATCCCGGCCAGGGTTTCCACCGCCAGCAGGTAGGGCAGGTTGTTGGCCGCCCCGGCCAGGTAGTCCACGCGGTCGGTGTAGGGGATGAACTGGTGCCAGGTCTGGCGTTCGGCGATTTTCTCGGCCGCGCGGTGGTGGTAGCCGATGTCCATCTCAAGCGCTGTGATCTCCTCGCCGTCCAGCTCCAGGACGTAGCGCAGCAGCCCGTGGGTGCTGACGTGGTGCGGCCCGACGTTGAGCAGCAGGCGCTGGACGCTTTTCTCCTTGATGAACAGGCCGGCATCCAGGGGCTGGTGGCGGACGGCGTCGGTTCGGGTGTAAGGCGGCATTTCGGTGGCGCGCCCCGGGTGGCACTTGCGCAGCGGGTGGCCCTGCCAGTCGTGGGGCATGATCAGCCGGCGCAGGTTGGGGTGGCCGTCGAAGTGCACGCCCATGAGGTCGAAGACCTCGCGCTCGTACCAGTTGGCCGAGGGCCAGATGTCGGTCACCGTGGGGCTGTGGGGGGCGTCGCCCCGCAGGGGCACCTTGAGCCGCAGGCGGCCGGCGGGCTCAAACGACAGCAGTTGGTAGACCAGGGTGAAATCGGCGTCGGCGGCCGTTCGCCGGCGGGCGGATTCGTCCACCGCGGTGAGGTCATCCAGCCGGCGGAAGCGCTGCCGGGCCTCGGTTTTCAGGTAGCGCAGGACCTCTTTGAGCCGGTCGGCGGGGATTTCGAAGGTGGGGATGTCGCTGCTCCGGGGGGCCGGCCGGAGCGCCTCGCCGAAGCGCGCTCGCAGATCCGCGGCCAGATCCTGCTGGGCTTCCGTCAGGGTGATGGTCGCGGCCGGCGGGGTCCACATGAGGTCGCAGCGGCTGTCGAAAAAGGCCGGCGGGGTCGCGTCGCTGCCGCGGATGGCGCTGCCGACCATGCCCGGGCCGCGGGGGTCGCGGCTTTTGGTGAGCCCGTCGACCCTGACCGGCGTGGCGGTACCCTGACTGCCGCCCCGGAGGTGAAACACCGCGGCTGCCGGGCGCTCCTCGCGCACGATTTTCTCCTGGAGGACCACCAGCCCCTTGAGCACCGCCTCCGGCCGGGGCGGGCAGCCGGGAATGTAGACATCCACCGGCAAAATCTGGTCGATTCCCTGGACCACGCTGTAGGCGTCGTACATCCCGCCGCAATTGGAACAGGAGCCCATCGAGATCACCCAGCGGGGTTCGGCCATCTGCTCGTAGAGGCGCAGCACCACCGGGGCGATTTTCTTGAAAACGGTGCCCGAGATGATCAGCAGATCCGCCTGGCGCGGCGAGGGGCGCAGGACCTCGGCGCCGAAGCGCGCCAGGTCGTAGCGCGCGGTGAAGGCCGTGGCCTCCTCGACGAAACAGCAGGACAGGCCGAAAAACATGGGCCACAGGCTGTTCTTGCGGGCCCAGTTGATCAGCAGGTCGGCGCGGCTCAGCAGTCGTTCTCGGCGTTCTTGCGGGGTGTCGGCCCCCACTCCAACCCTCCCTTGCACCAGACGTAGGCGAGGCCTATCAGCAGCAGAATGATGAAAAAAGAGATCTGCAGCCAGCCCTCCCAGCCCAGTTGCTCCCAGGCCACGGCCCAGGAGAAAATGAAGGCCCCCTCGACATCAAACAACAGGAAAAAAATGGCGACCAGGTAAAACGGCACCGGATAGCTCAGCCGTGCGGTTCCGGTGGGAATGATGCCGCTTTCGTAGGCGCGTGATTTTTCGCGGCCGATTTTTTGCTGGCCCAGCCAGGAGGAGAGAAAAAGGAGCACGGCCACCAGGGCCAAAACGATCAGCACAAACACGCTTAGGCTGAGAACCCCCGGCTCCCAGGGGGACAGGGCCGCTTCGGGTGTCGGTTGCATCGGATCACTAGGCTGCTGGTAAATGCGGTTGGTGGATGGCGGCGACCTCAAAACAGCAATGTCGCGATGGGAGTTACCCTAATCGATTCCGCGGCAAAAGTAAAACCCAAAACGCGCCTCACGTCGCCCGGACGGCGCCCTTGACTTTTTCTCATTCACTCATATTATCGTTTTGAGTCTCATTTTTAGGGTGCGGCAGGAAACCACGCCACCAGCTGACGTCGGATTTGAGACGGCCTACCATGCACACACCCTGCTGACTGCAGTAAAGTGAGCATGCGTAAACGACTTATCCGACGTACCAAAAGACCGGCGGGGGCGCCATCCCCTTTTTCTGCCAAGGCCCACAAGTCCCGCGGGTCGCCGTCGATCACGGCCCCCCAATCGAGGAGGTTGCCATGGCTGCCAAGAGATCAAAACCGGTCAGTTTCAATGCGGTGGTGAAGTTTGCGCTGCAGCACTACCAGATCCCCACCAAAAAAGACATCGACAAGCTCAATGCCAAGCTCGATCAGCTCGAGGGGCTGATCCAGGGCTCGGTCCTCGGCGCACGGCGCGCTAAAGCCGGCCAGGCCCTGCCCGGCGGGGATGCGCCCCTGACGGCCTCCGACCGGGTGCTGGAGATCATCGCGGCTGCGCCGGAAGGGATCAGCTTTGCCGACATCAAGACCAAAACCCTCTACCCGGACAAAAAGCTGCGCAACATCGTCTTTCGCCTGAGCAAAATTAATAAAATCCGGCGCCTGGAACGGGGCGTTTACACCGTCATCCCGCAGTAGGACCCGCCCGACGCCAACTGCGAAGGGCGAAGGCCTGAAAGCGGGCCCGCCACCCGCGACGGCCTTTGCGATTCATGTATACAACCCCACACCGCACCTGCCCCGGCCGTTCCTCTCCGCTACTGGGCCTCTGCCGGAGGCGCACGCCCGCGCGCTATCAGGGGGGCGCGCCGGTCGCCGCTGCGGCCGCTTTTTCAGCGCAGCGTTCGCCGTCAATTGCCGATGAAACGATGCCGCCGGCATAGCCTGCCCCCTCGCCGCAGGGGTAGAACCCCCGTACCTGGGGATGCTCCAAGGATTCCGGGTGGCGAGGGATTCTGACCGGGGAGGAGGTGCGGGATTCCACCGCCAGCAAAACCGCCTCGCGGGACAAAAACCCCTTGAGCTGACGTCCGAAAATCCTGAAACCCTGCTGCAGACGGGTGGTGATCGGGGCCGGCAGCCAGGCGTGCAGCGGGGAGGACACCGCCCCCGGCAGGTAGGAGGTGGCCGGCAGGTCGCTGGAGTACCGGCCGGCCACGAAATCCGTCAGGCGTTGGGCGGGGGCGGTCTGGCCTTGCCGGCCGCCCTGCCGGAAGGCCTCCCGTTCCAGCGTCGCCTGGTAGTACAGGCCCGCCAGCTCAGGGGCGGTGTCCAGGCTGGGGATGTCGGCCAACCGGATTTCCACCACCATGCCGGCGTTTGCGTAGGGCGAGTTGCGTTTGGCGAACGACATGCCGTTGACCACAACCTCCCCGGGGCCGGTGGCGGCCGGAACGATGAAACCGCCCGGGCACATGCAGAAGGAGTAGATGCCGCGGCCCTCCACCTGGGTCACCAGGCGGTAGGTGGCCGGGGGCAGATAGGCTCCGCGCGGCTGTCCATGGTACTGGATGCGGTCGATCAGCGTCTGGGGGTGCTCCAGCCGGACGCCCATGGCAAAGGCCTTGGCTGTGATGGCAATCCCGGCGCGTTGGAGTTTGTGGTAGATGTCGCGGGCCGAATGCCCGGTGGCCAGGATGGTCGCGGCCGCCTTGAAAGTTCCGCCGCCCCGGCTCCTGACCCCCTGGATTTTTCCGGAGCGGATGATGAATTCCGTCAGCGGGGTCTCGAAATGGATTTCACCTCCGGCCGCCAGGATGGTCTCGCGGATGTTTTGGATGACCCTGGGAAGTTTGTTGGAGCCGATATGCGGCTGGGCTTCGAAGAGAATCTCCGCCGCGGCGCCGTGGTGGTGCAAAATGGTCAGGATCCGGCCCACATCCCCGCGCTTGTGGGAGCGGGTGTAGAGCTTGCCGTCCGAGAAGGCCCCGGCCCCGCCTTCCCCGAAGCCGTAGTTGGAGTCGGGGTCCAGGGTGTTTTGCCGCAGCAGGCGGGCGATGTCCTTGCGTCGGGTCTGCACCTCGCGGCCGCGCTCGATGATGACCGGCCGGCATCCCAGCTCCACCAGTCGCAGGGCCGCAAAGAGCCCGGCCGGGCCGGCGCCGACCACCAGCACCGGCGGTTTGCCGTGGACGTCGGGATAGCTCAGCTGCGTGGGTGCCGAAGAGAACCCGGCGGGGTCGGTGGAGATCTCCAGCTCGAGGTTTACCCGGATGCGCCGGGAACGGGCATCGATGGATCTGCGGGTTATCCGGACGGCGGTGATCTCCCCGGTCGCAAAACCCAGCTTGCGGGCGGCGATGGGAAGGTAGCGGTGCGGAGTGGCCGCTTCCCGGGGGGAGACCGTCAGCGCTACACGCTGGTGCATGGGGGAGTCTCACACAAAAGTGGAGGTCCAGTGGTGAACCAAGAGAACCGTGATGTCCCGGCCCCCGGCGCAATCCGCCTGGACCTTGCCCGGCACTGCATCCAAACCGCAATCAAACGCCGCTACGAGCGCAGCCTGGCGGTCAGTCTGCGGTCCGCCGAGAGTGCCGAGGCGCTCGCCGGGACGGTGGAGGCCCTGCGCCTTGCCCTGGAAACACTGGATTTTCCGAAGCTGCGGGCCGCCCACCCGGCCCTTGCCGGCGGCCGCGGCAACCGGGTGGAACTCGGGCGGGACGCCCACAACCGGCTGACACTCCTGATAGACGGGAGCCCCTTTCCCGTTATGCTGCGCGCCCAAGGGGGGCGCTGACGGCCTGCTATACCGCCAGCCCCCGGGCCACCCAGTCCGCCAGAGTGGGCAGTTCCAGACCGCAGCCGGAGACCGGCTTCCACTCGCACTGGGCGTTGAGTTCGACCCCTTCGCAGATCAGGGAAACCGGGTGGTCGGCGGACACCACCACCACCATCAGGCGCGGGTGCTCGGCCGAGAACCGCAGGGCGGAGTTGTAGCGCGCGCCCCGGGCGCGGTTTTCCTCGGTCAGCGCCCTGCCGTCCAAAAGACAGGCGAAGCGGTGCAGCCGCAGGTCGGCGCCGATCTGCAGGGCACCGTCCATTCTGGCCAGGGACCGGGTCAGGTCCAGCAGGCTCTCCTGCCGAAGGTCCAACGGCGCTTCCAGGTCCTGGCCTGAAATTTCAACCGGGGCGGGGTTGAGATCCAGCACCAGGGTGCAGCCGAATTTCTGTTCCTGGGCGTGGTGCACGATGTTGGCGGCGATCTTGTAAAGCCGGTTGCCGTCGTCCGGCTCCAGCGGGGACTCCAGCAACATCTCCTCCAGATGCACGAGGTTGGCCTTGTAGGTGGTCGAGCGGAAGTTGCCGTCGATGAAGCTGCAGACCGGCTCGCCGCCGAAGCGCAGGAACCCCTGACCGCCGCGGTACTCGGCCGTGATGCGACATTGGGGCAGGGAGCCGGCGGCGATGCCGAAGATGCTGACCCCGTCGGAGACCAGTTTGCGGGGGCTGCCCTCCACGGCCAGCAGGGTCTTGCGGACGTGCTTGAAATTCTGCAGCGACGGGCGCTCCAGCTTCGGGAAGCGGGCGATGAAAGCCAGCTGGTGGATGGCCACCGGCTCCACGAAGACGATCTGCCCCCGGGGCCAGGCGCCCTCTTCGCGGGTTTTGGAAATCCCCAGGATCGCGTCCAGAACGGGGTAGACCCGCAGTTGGGTGTCCCAGCCCAGCAAGATGTTGAGCTGGTCCACGATGTGGTCGCGCACCGCGTGGGCGGCGTACTCCCGCAGGAAATATCCCGATATGCCGGTGTAGTAAAAATTTTCGGGCCTCAGGTCGGTGGATAGCCGCCAAGCGGCGTGCTCTAACCAGCGCTCGGTGGGGCCGATGGCGCACATGTCCAGGTGGTGCTCGGTGAACCACATCTGATAGAAGACCGCCGGCGACCGGCCGCCGTAGGAAATCAGTCCGGCCAGGTCGAGGTTTTTGACCGGGTAGGTCTGGCCGGTCAGGGGCATCTGGTCGAAGCCGGCGGGAAGCCGCCGCCACGCATCGCTGTCCAGGTAGAGTTCTTTGAACTTGAGTTCGTGGCCGTGCAGGAGGTTCTGGGGGTCGAAAATACGCAGAGGGTCCTCGGGAAGCACGGAAAAGATGACCGCTGCGCGGCTGGGGCCGGAAAAGTGCGACAGTCCGTCGCGCAGTCCGTCGAGGGCATCGAAGATCCGCCGGTTTTGAAACCAGTCCAGGGCCATGGCTGCAACCGATTGGAGGGCGGCCGGGGCGGGCCGCCAGTGCAGAACATCTTCCCTTACCACTTAACGGGGGCAATCGCAAACCGGTCGGGGCTCTCTTGCGGCCCGGGCGCCCGGCTGCCGCCGCCCCATGCGATTTTGATTGCAAATCAAAAAAATCTCGAGTAGAAGGCTCCCCTTCTATTTGTATCGGTGCTTCTTTATCTTTCAAGAGCCTCCGGGGTCGGAGGTGCGGGAAGGCGAGGCGCTTTTTTTTGAGCGGCGGGCCGCCGAGGCCCGCCCGGCAGAGGGTAAACCGATGTCACATGCTGTTCCAGGTTGTGCGAATCCCAATGCCCTGCCCGGCTCTGCGGGCCTGTGGGTGCCCGCTTGGGGGAGGCTTAAAATGGGGTTCAACCGCCATCAATTCGTCTACTCGGTTCCCTGGAACCTCTTTTTGCTCTCGGTTGGCTCGCTGCTCTTTGCCGTCGGCTTCAAGGCCATCACCCTGCCCCACGGCTTTATTACCGGCGGGATTTCGGGCGTCGCCTTGCTGCTCTACTACCTGACGGATCGCTTGACGGTGGGGATGTGGTATCTGATCGTCAACGTGCCGATTTTTCTGGTGGGCTGGAAGTTTGTCAGCCGGCGCTTCTTCTTTTACAGCCTGTTCGGGATGGCGGCCTCCACCGCCGGGATGGACCTGATCACCTTCACCATCCCCATCCACGACCATTTCCTGGCGGTCCTCGCCGGCGGGGCCATCATGGGTGCCGGCTGCGGCATCATCCTGCGCTCGATGGGTTCGGCGGGCGGCAACGACATCATCGGCGTCATCCTGAATCAGAAGTTAAATCTGCGCATCGGGAGCTACTACTTTTTTTTCAACGTCGTGCTTTTCAGCTTCAGCTTCGGGCTGCTGCAGGTGGACTTGGTGCTCTACTCGCTGGCGATGAGCTTCGTGCTCTCCCAGGTGCTGGATTACTGCCTCAGTATTTTCAACCAGCGCAAAATGGTGATGATCATCTCCGAGCAGGCCGATCCCATCGCGGCCGTGATCAACCAGAAGTTCAACCGCGGCGCGACTTTTTTGCACGGGCAGGGCACCTACACCGGCAAGGCCAAGAAAATCATCATGACGGTGGTCAACAACTACGAGGTCAAGCGGCTGGAAGAGGCGGTCTTCACCCTGGATGCCGAGGCCTTCATGATCACCGAAAACACCTTCAATGTGTTGGGCAAAGGCTTTTCCAGCCGCAAGGTCTACTAACCGCCGCAGTCCTAAGCGGGGGCGGCGGCGGCCGCCTTGCGCTCGGCCTGGCAGCGGCGCAGGTCCGCCCAGACCGTCGCTACCTGGCGACGGGTTTCCTCCAGGTCTCCTTCATTGTTGACCACGTAGTTGGCAAAGCTCAGTTTGTCCTGGATGGACAGCTGGGCCTTGAGGATCGTGGCGGCCTCCTCGGTGCTGATGCCGTCGCGCTTGGCCAGGCGCGCGATCTGCTCCTCGGGGGGGATGTAGACCACCAGGATGCGGTCGAAGAGGTACTGCAGGTTGAGTTCAATCAGCAGCGGGATGACCACCTGGATGATGGCCTCGGGGTCCTCGGCGGTGATGGCGTTCACCTGCCGGAAGAACTCCTCGTAGATCGGCGGGTGGGTGAAGCTCTCCAGTTTTTTGCGTTTTTCCATGTCGCCGAAAACGATCTTGGAAAGCTTTTTGCGGTCCAGGCCGCCGTCGGGCTGCAGCACCTGGCGGCCGAAATAGGCCACGATGTGGTCGTAGCCCGGTGTGCCGGGTTCCACCACCTGGCGGGCGATCAGATCGAAGTCGATGATCGGCGCCCCCATTTCCCGCAGCATGTCCGAGACCGTGGTCTTGCCGCCGGCAATGCCCCCGGTGACCCCCAGCAGCAGCCGGTTGTCGTCGCCGCGGACCTTGGCCATCATCTCGTCCAGCCCCTTGTAGGAGACCGGAAATTCCGGCGCGACATCGCCCTCTGCGCCGGCGAAACTGATGGGGTAGCGCACCCCGCGGCGGTAGAGCGCCTCCAGCCCTTGGAGCGCCTTGGGCATCATTTCGGCCGGAATAGCCATCACCAGCTCGTCGTCCTGGGCGTGGCCGTAGCGGCGCTCGCCGTAGCAGGGGATCGTCAGCGAGGGTTTGCCGCTCTGGTAGCAGCGCACGATGGCGTCGGAGCAGGAGGACTCGCCCACGCAGTGAAACTGCATGACCTCGTAGCGGGTGAACTGCAGGGCGTTGATCAGGAGGATCATCTGGGCGGGGTTGGCATAGACCAGCACGATGTCCGGTTCGAAGGGGTTGTAGACCAGGGGCGCCAGGACCACCGCCTCGTGGCGGCCCAGGGGCAGGCGCGGGATCGCCGCTTCGAACTTCCGCCCGTCGGCCTTGGTGGCGGTCCAGACGATGCTGCGGAAGGTGCCGTCGCGGTGGGCTTCTGGCAGGTCCGTCAGGCCGATGATGGACGGGCAGGAGGGAAAGAGAAAATCCTCACCGTCGGCGCCGACGGTCCAGTCGAAGTTGCGGGCGAGGTTGACCAGTTGGCAAAGGGTGACCTTGTGGTTGGGCCGCCGCATGAAGGCGATCTGATCCAGGTCCGTTTTCTGGGGGAGCAGCTTGAAGGCCACGGGGAAGCTTTTGAGCCGCAGCAGCTGTTCGAAGCGCCGAACGATTTTTTCCCAGTCGTGGGGGGTGTCCATTTTACGTCTCTCCCTGTTTTGAAATTTCTGCCAGCGCGCGTTGGGTAGCGGTTCAGACGGCGGCGGCTTTTAGAATTTGGCGGAAGGCCAGCGGGGCGAAACGGCCGGTTTTAAGCGCCGCCAGCAGGTCGGCTTCGGAGCCGATCGCGGCCTCGAAGCGGGTGGCATAGGTGCCCACCTCCTCCCAGCGGTGAGCGTCGCTGCCCCCGCTGGCCGGCAGGTTGAGGCCCCGCGCGACTTCCGCCGCCAGGTTGTTTTCCGCCGCCGTCACCTTGCCGTTGAGCGTCTCCAGCCCGTTCACCAGCTGAAAGCAGGGCCGGGCCATGGCCTTTTCGACGGTCAGGCCGATCTCGCCGGCGCCGAAGGTCAAAAAGCCCCTGAAGGGGTGGGCGGCGATGATCAGCCCGCCGGCGCGGTCCACTTCCCGGCGCAGCTCCGCCAGCGGGATCACGCCCTTGATGTCGCGCGTAAACCCGAAGACCAGCATGTCGCCCTGGTCGGTGATGATCTCGTTGGCGGCCAGGACCAGAAAACCATGCTTCTGGCGCAGCGCCTCCACATGCTCGGGAGGCCAGACAAAATTGTGGTCCGTCAGGCAGATGCCGTCCAGGCCGATTCTCTGAGCTTCGGCGATCATGGCCGCCACCGGGTCGGAGGCGCACGGCGATGCGGGGGAGGTGTGGACGTGAAGGTCGATCACGAAGCCGCCTGCGGCATCGGCCGGGGCCGGCGCCGCGGGGCGCTCGGGGTGTGGCGGCTGCCGGCGGGGGGCCGCGGGGGCGGCCGAAACGGCGGCCGCCTTGGGGGCCGGCCGCTCGGTCGGGGTGTGGGCGGCTGCAAAGTCCTTGAAGGCTAGCCCGGGGCGCTCGGCCGCGGCGTCCTTCCAGGCGGCGATGCGGGCGGCTTCGCCGGCGGCCCGGCAGCACTCGATCAAGAGGTTGGCGAAATGGCGGCAGCTTTTGCGGCCGATGATCTTGTGGATTTTCTGGTCGATCCCGTCTTCGATCCGGAAGCCTACGGCGGCCTGCAGAAATTCCAGGCTGCGGGGGCACTCGGGTGTGGTGTGGCGGTTCCAGCGGCCTTCGATGGAGAGGAAGGTGAGGTCGGCCAGGCGCACCTTAAGATCGATTTCAAGACCGTAGATGTCGTCGTCCAGCACGCCGTGGATCGCCAGGGTTTCGGGGTCCTTGCGGGCCACGCTGATCAGTTTGTTGCGCATGAATTTCAGCATTGTTTCCCCCTTTGGGTGGCCGGCGGGCGTTAGGCGGGTTTTTCGAAGCCCGCCACCAGGGGCGAGCCCTCGGCAAAGGCCGCGCAGCGGTTGTAGAGGCGGATATTGTCCTTGACCATCTTGGCGTAGAAATCGAACTTGCCCGGGGCGTCATCCGGGGCGTGCAGCAGCACTTTTTTGGTGAGTGTCAGGATCACGCCGTGGCAGGCCTCCTCCACCATGTAGACCAGCTGGCTGTAATCCGCGTGCTCCCCGATCAGACCCGAGATGATCTTGAGCATGCCGGCGCCCACGCGCACCCCTTTGAGCTTTTCCAGGCGCTCGGGCAGATCGGCGATCTCGCCCAGGACGCTGCTGCGGAAATGGCCTTCGGCGGCCTGGATGTTCAGATCGGGCAGTTTCACCGTCAGGGTCACCGCGGCCGTGGTGAGCGTGTCCTGGAGGCGGCAGGTGGAGAGCAGCGTCGTGTCGTTGGGCTGTTCCACGCTGGTGCAGCGGTTCATCGCAAAGTAAAGGATATTGTCGGCCATCTGGGAAGCCTCCCGTGTGTGGATGGGTTCTTTGGGGGCGGGTTCTCGGCGTCGGGCCGCCCCGCGGTGGGGCGGCCTGAAGGCGGCGATCAGGTCCCCAGGGTGAACTTCCAGGCGCAGAACCAGCCTTCGGGGTGCGGGTCCGGCGGGCAGCCGATGCACTCGGTCTGGATGCGCCGGTCGATGGCGCTGGCGAAGTAGGGGTACTCCACCAGCCCCACGGACTTGCAGGGGTAGTCCGGAAGGCCCCGGCGCTGCCGGGCGGCCTGGACGCGGCACTTGTTCATGCGGAAGATGATGCAGTTCTCGTCCACCTGTTCCACCGACTGCTCGTTGATCAGGGCGTACATGCGAAAGGCCAGGGCCTTTTGCAGCGCGGGGATGCCGCCGTTTTCAGGCAGCTTGAGGATTTTTTTGATGCGCTCGGCCTCGAAGGGCGAGTAGCGGGTCCAGCAGGAGTCGTTGCAGCGCTTGGCGTCGTTCATGCCAAAGCGGCGCTCCACGGCCTGGAACCAGATCCCGTCGTTGGCCAGCCAGTTGACCCCGAGTTTTTCCAGCAGGTCGATCAGGGTTTCCTTGGAAAAGCTGTTCAAGACGGCCGGGATGCCGTTTTCCACTGGAAAATCAAGCGTCTTGCCCAGACGCTGGACCTGGTTGGCGAGGCTTGCGCGCCAGACGTCCTCTTCCACCGCCAGGGCTTTTTCCATTCCCAGTTGATGCTCCACCTGGGCAAACCAATGGCCGTAGTGCACCACGGTCCGGCGTAAAGCGTCCACCACCAGCTGGACCAGGGTTTCCTGATCGGTCTCCGCAATGATCTGTCGCATTTCATTCATGCCGTGTGAATCTCCTCCGCGTTGGCGTTGAGGTTGGGGCCGTGGCCAGCTTGGACTGGCGGCCGGGGAAGGCCTCTGCCGGCAGCGGCCGCGGGATGCTGCGATCGACGATCCGGGCGGCGCCGTGAACGGGCGGTTACCTGAGCTTCCACTCCGGTTTGCGTTTGTTCAGAAAGGCGTCGACCCCCTCCTGACCGTCCTCGGTGATGCACAGCGAGGCGAACATTTCGTTGGAATACTCCAGCGCCTTGGCGTACTCCATGTCCGACATGCCGTAAAAGGCCTGCTTGCCCATCTGAACGGCCAAGGGGCTCTTTTTGGCCAGCTTGCGGGCCAACTCGAGGGTGGCTGCGGCCAACTCCTCCTTGGGAACCACCTTGTTGACCAGCCCCCACTGCTCGGCAGTCCGGGCGTCGATCATGTCGCCGGTGAGGAGCATCTCCAGGGCGCGTTTGCGCCCCAGGGAGCGCGAAACCGGCACGGCCGGCCCCATGCAGAAAAGCCCCACGCTGACGGCCGTCAACCCGATGCGGGTGCCTTCGGCCACCACCGCCAGGTCTGCGGCGGCGATCAGACCGCCGCCGTTGGCGACGGCAAAGCCATGGACCGATGCGATCACCGGCTTTTTCATTCCGGCGATGGTTAGGGCCATCTCCTCCATCAGGGCGACCCACTGCTTGTACTCATAGTGGTTCTTGCCGAAAAACTCCTTCAGGTCGATGCCGGCGCAAAAGGCCTTGCCGGCGCCGCGGATGACCACCACCCGGACCTCCGGGTCGGCGTCCAGATCGCGCAGGCCGCGGTTCAACTCGGTGGCCATCTCGCTGTTGAAGGTGTTCATCTGCTCGGGTCGGTTGAGGGTCAGGGTGGCGATATGCTCCTGCTGCTCAATGGCGATGGTGTTAAACGACATGGTGACCTCCCGTGAAAGGCGTTTTGCAAGCATCGAAGATAATGACCCCGCGCGGCGCACAGGGCGGGCCGTTCCGTTCTGAACGAGCGCTCAATCGAGAATAGCCCCTCATCCGGCGGGTGTCAAGGAATTTCCTAATCCGGTTAATGCTTCGAAATCATGCGATTTTCCCTCTGGCACCGCCCCCCTTGGGAGGCCGCGGCCCGAAAGCCTTTGAAATATGCCAGGTCCTATGCTACTTATGCCCCGCTGATCGGGGAGGCCCTGCCGGGTTTTCCCATGAATTCTCAACCCCCCATCAGGGAGGCCCTTCGATGAACCAGGCGGACGACCTCGAGGCCCGGCGCCAGCGCTGGCTGCGCAGCCGGCGCAAGTGGTACAATATTTATCTCTTTGCCGGGGTGGGCATCAACTTTATCCTTTATTTCACCAAGCCGTTCGGCTTTGACCCCAGCCACAGCATCCTGTGGGGGTCCTTTTTCGGCCTCTGCATTCCGCTGGCGACCATGCTGGTCTGCGGCTATATCCACCAGAAACTGTTGGGCCTATGAGCCGCTTGCTTACCAAATCGTTGCAGCCGGTTGGCGTGCTGCTGCTGGTCGCGGTCCTCTCGGGGCTTACGGCTGCCAGCGCGCACGCCGACGCCCGCTTCATCAGCGATCACCGCATGACCGAGCTGATGCTGGGTGACAAGGAAACCGAGTTGACCGTGGCTTACGCGCCGGCGGGTAAATTCCTGGAAAAAAAGACCCGCTTCACCGGCAGCTGGATGAAACGCTTTTTCGGCGAGGTCAAGGAGGAAAAGGTTGCCACCTATTTTTTCCTGGATCGCGATGAAATTCGGGAGATCGACTGGCAAAACGGCCGGATTTATGTTTTTCCCTTCGAAAAAATGGCTGTCATCCGTTGGATTCAAAACAAGAAGGCTGAATACGAAGGGGTTCGCGAGTTCCTCGAGGAGCGCTACCGGGCCGTGCCGGCGAGTCTTGACATCAACGTGGCCGAGGCGCTGGAAACAGTCGACGGCTACCCCTGCCGGCGCGTTACCGCCGAGTTGGTCTACGGCACCGACGACCTCAAGAAGAGATCGCGCAGCATGACGGTGATGCGTCAGGAGTTGTGGCTCTCCGAGGCGGTCCCGGGATACGCCGACGTCGTGGCCTTTCATGAGGCCCTGGCCCGGCGGCTGGGCATCGAGGCCGAACGGCTGGGGAATTTTTCGGATCTGCTCAAGTTCTGGGACGGACCCCTGGAGCCGGTAATCGACAAGCTGCGCCAGGCCACCGGCTACCCGGTCAAGAGCACCCTGAGCGTGGACGCCTACTACACCTCCGGGCTGGATACGGACGCCCCCAAAACCATCACCAAACGCCTGAAGACCGAAGCGGTCACCCTGCGCGAGGTACGCCTGGACCCGGTGGACATGGCCCGCTTCGCCGACCCGCCCCAGTTTCAGATCATCACGGCCGAGTAGCCGCGGCGGGCCGGGCCGGCGCGGGGGGCATCCCCCTTTCTGCTCCGGCCCGACCCAACCGCATCCCGGCTGCACTCAATCCTCCTGGAGTTCCTTGATATCGGCGTAAAAGTCCAGCACCTCGGGGTTGCTCAGGGCGTCCTTGTTCTTGACCTCCTGGCCCTGGATCACCTTGCGCACTGCCAGTTCGACCTTCTTCATGTTCAGCGTGTAGGGAACCGCCGGCACGTTGATGATCTTGGACGGCACATGCCGCGGTGAGGCGTTTTCGCGGATGGTTTTGCAGATCCGCTTTTTGAGGTCTTCGGTGAGCTCGAAGCCGGGCATCAGCTTGACGAAGAGCACCACCCGTACGTCCCCCTTCCAGGGCTGGCCCACCACCACGCTGTCCTCGATCTCCTCCAGCTGCTCCACCTGGCGGTATATTTCGGCCGTGCCGATGCGCACCCCGCCCGGGTTGAGGGTGGCGTCCGAGCGGCCGTAGATGGTCACCCCGCCGCGGCTGCTGATCTTGATGAAGTCCCCGTGGCGCCACACGTTGGGGTACACGTCGAAATAGGCTGCGTGGTATTTGCTGTTGTCGGGGTCGTTCCAGAAGTAGATTGGCATCGAGGGAAAGGGCGCGGTGCAGACCAACTCGCCCTGCTGGTCGATCACCGGCTGCCCGTTTTCGTCGAAGGCCAGGACCTTCATTCCCAGGCCGCGGCATTGCAGCTCGCCGGAATAAACGGGCCCCATGGGGTTGCCCAGGGCAAAACAGCCGTTGAGGTCGGTGCCGCCTGAAATCGACGCCAGCTGAAGGTCCTTCTTGATCTCGGAGTAGACGAAATCAAAGCCCTCTTCGGAAAGCGGCGACCCGGTGGAGAGCACCGCCCTGAGCGGGCTGAGGTCGTAGGTCTTGCCGGGCTTGACGCCGAAGTTCTGCAGAGCGGTCAGATAGCCGGCGCTGGTACCGAAAACCGTGATTTTCTCCTTTTCGGCCATTTCCCAGAGGGCCCCGGGGTGAGGGTGGAAGGGGTTGCCGTCGAAGAGCACCACGGTGGCTCCCACCGAGAGGGCGCTGGTCAGCCAGTTCCACATCATCCAGCCGCAGGTGGTGAAATAGAATATCACATCCTCGCGCGTGAGGTCGGTGTGCAGGATCAATTCCTTCATCTGGTGGATCAGGATCCCGCCCGCGCTTTGGACCATGCATTTGGGAAGTCCGGTGGTGCCCGAGGAGTACATGATGTAAAGCGGGTGATCGAAGGGCAGCTGGGCGAAATCGATCTCGAGGCTGTCCTCGGCGGACTTGAAGTCATCGAATAGCTCCGCCTTGGGCACCGCGCTGATGTCCGGGGCGGGGTCCGTATAGGGCACGACCACCACTTTTTCGATGGAGGGCAGGCTTTCCAGGATGTCGGCGATGCGGCCCAGGGAATCGATTTTTTTGCCTTTGAAGGAATAGCCGTTGGCCGTGAAAATGACCTTGGGCTTGATCTGGCCGAAGCGGTCCAGGACACCTTTGATACCGAAATCCGGCGAGCAGGAGGACCACGCGGCCCCGATGCTGGTGGCCGCCAGCATGGCGATGGTGGTCTGGGGCATGTTGGGCATGAACCCCACCACGCGGTCGCCGGCGCTGACCCCCATCGCGCGCAGCGACTTGGCCACCCGGGCGACCTCGTCATAGAGCTGGGCATAGGTGAGGTGGACGGCCTCCTGGTCTTCGCCCTTGAAGACCAGCGCCACCCGGTCGTCCCGGTAGCGCAGCAGATTTTCGGCGAAATTCAGGCGTGCGCCGCTGAACCACTTGGCGCCGGGCATTTTGGTGACGTCGTCGATCACCTCGGTGTAGGGCCGGGAGGCCCGGATCTCGGCAAAATCCCACATGGCCGCCCAGAAGTCGGTGATATTGTCAACCGACCACTGGTAGAGCTGCGGATAGTCGCTGAAACTCTTGCCGTGCCGCGCGTTGATGAACTGGATGAACCGGTACATGTTGGTTTGCAGGATGCGCTCTTGGGACGGTTGCCACAGCAGTCTGTCCATCTTCAACTCCCTTCGATCATCTTAAAGTGATAGCATTCTCCAAGATATCCCATATACTTCAGCCGGCCCCTGGAGATCAGGGTTTGGTGGTCGGATTTGATCACGATCTCGCCGTCGGCGTCCTTGAGGTCGGCAGGGATTTTATACGGCGCCAGGGCCTCGGGGTGGGCGCGGCCGGCGCTCAAAAAGGCATCCACCACCCGGGGGTCGTAGAGCAGTCCGGCGTTGCTCTTGAGCTGGATCTGAGCCTCGGCCGGGTCCATGCGGCCCATGCGGGGACGCTCCGAGATCATGGCGTCGAAGGCGTCGCAGACCGCCACGATCCGGGCCCCCAGCGGGATTTCGTCGCCGCTGAGGCCCCGGGGGTAGCCGGAGCCGTCGAAGCGCTCGTGGTGGTGGAGAACCGCGGGCAAGATGTCCGCCAGGAAGGGAAACTGCCGCAGTATCTTCTCCCCGATCAGGGGATGGTATTTGACGATGTCGAATTCCTCGGCCGACAGCTGCCCCAGATTGTGAAGCAGCTGGCGACTCAAGCGGATCTTGCCGATATCGTGCAGCAGCCCGGCCTGGTAGAGGCGCTCGGCCTCCTTGAGATTCATGCCCAAGGCCTCGGCCGTCAGGCGGCTGTACTCGGCGACCTTGAGCGAATGGCCGTAGGTGATGGGGTCCTTGTCCCGCAGGCTGAGGGTCAGGCCCTGGACCACCGTCCGGTTTTCGCTGGCGGTTTGGCGGGCACTGGCCAGGGCGCGCTTCAAGGCCTCGGCACAGCGCTCCCCCAGGGCGCTGACCAGTTCGATGCCCTCCTTGCCCAGATCTTGCTCCTCGTCCAGGAAAATCGAGACCACCACCGTCAGCTCGGGGGTGATGGTCAGGGGGATTTCAAAAACCGTCACCCCCGTCCCCAGGAAGTCCTTGATCGCGATGCGCCGCCAGTCTTTGTGCGCCCGGGGTTTGTTTTCAAACAGGATCCCCCTGAAAAAGAACGGATCCTCGATCTGGCCGCTGGCGGCCATCATCTGGATCTCGAAGCTGCGCGTGTCCACCAGGTAGCCGCTGACCCCCCGGGCTCTGATGATGCTGGCGATGCCGTTGACCAGAATTTCCAGGATTTCGGCCGGCTGGCCGTGGGTGCCCAGCGATTGGGTGACCCCTTTGAACAGTTTATTCTTCCTGGAAAAACGCATGAAATCGGTTGGTGGCCGCCGACGGCGGTGTGCCCGACCCCCGGCGGTCGGTCGGATCACACCGCAGCCTGCGGCTACCCCTCGTAAATTACGGCCAGAATGGTCGCGCTGCTGCTCTTGGCGGCGATCAGGTGCGGGGTGGTCGACAGGTAGTAGGCGCTGTCGCCGGGCTCTAGTTCGAAGCGGTCCTCGCCCACCTCGAGAATCACCCCACCCTTGAGCACGTAGACGAACTCTTCACCGTTGTGGACCGACATTTCGCGGTCGGGATTTTCCTCCAGCTGGACGATCAGGGGTTCCATGTGGCGCCCCTGGACCTCGGGTGCGAGGCTCTTGTAGGTGTAGAGCTGCTGCTGGCCTTTGCGGGTGGTGGAGCGTGCGACGGTTTTCTGCTCGCCCCTGCGGGTAACGGCGTAGAGCAGGTTGCCGGTGCCGGAGACCAGCCGTCCGAAAGCGCTGTCCAGCGCCTTGGACAGGCGCATCACCGTTCCCAGTTGGGGCTTGATCTCGTCGGCTTCAATCTGGGACAGAAACGCGACGTCGAAACCGGTCAGGTTGGAAAGCTCCTCCAGGGACAGGCCTTTTTCCTTTCGCAGGGCCTTGATGCGCGGTCCGATCTCCTGGACGCCGCGCGGGGCGGCCTGATCGATGTCGCCGGTCAGGTCCTCAAAGTAGTCCACGTTGATGTGGGGCTTCTGGGTTTCCATTTTTTTCTCCTCAGGGTTTGAAATGCGCCGAAAAAGCGGATCCGGGCGGCTGTTTCCCATGAAAAAAGCTTCCGCGCCGCGTGCCCGGCGGCCCGGATCCGCGAGGGGGGCTTGTACCAGTCAGCGGGGCCGGTGCGCCTCGGGCAGCACCGCCGCGGCGGCCCAGTTGGCCGGCAGCTTCTGGCCCGGGGTCTCACCCAGCTTCTCTTTCCGTTTTTGGAGGCCCGGGCGGGCGAACTCCATGTGGCCTTCCTTCAGGGTCCGGCCGTTGATCATCGCCTCGCTGCGCAGGCGCTTGCCGGCGGTGCGCTCCAACTGGCGCCCCAGCCAGAGGATGCGGTCGACGTCGTAGCCGTGCTCGATGCCCATTTCGTCGATCTGCACCAGGGTGTCCTCCAGGCACACCAAGCCGACGTAGCGGGGGTCTTTGTAATAGTATTCACCGGTCCCCGGCACCGGGCAGTCGTCCAGGAAGTTGGCCGGTTGTCCGCCCAGGCCCCCCAAAGTGGCCTCGAATTGGGTGATGCCGGCCTGCAGCGCGGCCAGCACCGAAGCGGAGGCGACCCGCTTGGTCTCGTGGAAGTGGGCGAGGTGCAGATCGGGGTTGGGGATTTCGTCCAGGATCATGGAGAAGTAGCGGTAGACCTGGGCGGCGGAGGCGCTGCCGTCGTGGTCGGCGTGCTCCACGTCGTGGGCGCCGATCTCCAGCCAGCGCTTGGTGAATTCCACCGCATCGCGCATGTCGGTGGCCCCGCCGATGGGGCTGCCCCAGATGGTGGAGACCGTGCCGCACATTATCATGCCGGCGTCGTTGCACTTCTTGATGCAGCGCTCGCACTCGGCCCAGTAATCCGGCAGGGTGGTGCCCGAGTTGGCGAAGTGGTGCTCCTCCTCGGTGGAGACCATCATCAGCAGCCGGTCGGGGCCGATGCCCTTCTCGCGCAGGGCGATGGCCCGGTCTACTGCGCTTTCGCGGATGGTGATAGTGGTAAAGACCAGCTCGTCGTAGTTGACCCCCCGCTTGGCGCAGCGTTTTTTGAAGCGGTCGCTGCGCAGATGGGTGAGCAGTTCCTCGGCGTCGGCGAACTGGGGCATCAGGTGGGGGTTACCGAGGTTGGTGACCTCGATGTTGCGGCAGCCGGCGAAAATCAGCTCCTCCAGGTAAAAGATCTTGGCGCGAGTGGAGACGAACTTTTCGAGATGCTGGAACCCATCCCGGACCGTAATGTCGCCAATGGTGACCTTGCGTGGCATGCGGGGGAAAATTTTCCAATAATCATACTCGGTCATCGTTGTTTTGCTCCTTTCCTTCATTTATCGTCCGGGGAATACCCCGTGGCGGGGGCGACGTCCGCCCACAGCGGACGAGGTCGCCTCTGATACCGGGCCGCGGCCGCGGCCAAAAACCGGCCGGGACCGCCGCAGCCGGGTTAAAACCTCAGGTTGCCGAAAGCCGGATCGCCGATGGGTTTCAGCAGGCTGACCTCGAAGGCCATGGCCAGCCAGTCGCGGATTTCACTGAACTTCAGGACCCCGTCGTTCAGCAGGCGGGCGCCGCAGTAGAAGGGATGGGCCTCGCCGTCGTACTTGTCGATCATCTGCTGGCGGAAGGCGTCCTTTTCCGCCTCGCTCATGGGCTTTCCCTGGGCCTCGCGCTTGCGCTCCTCGATGGAGAGCAGCACTCCGGCAGCGCTGCGGCCGCTCATCACCGAGGTGCGCGCGCGCATGGTGGAAAACAGGAAGTGGGGCCGATAGGCACGGCCGCACATGCCGTAGTTGGCCGCGCCGTTGTCGGGACCGATCACCAGCTGGATGCGCGGCACCTGGGCGCAGGAAACCGATCGGACCATGTCGGCGCCGTACTTGCCGATGCCCATGTGCTCGGAATCCGAGCCCACCATGTAGCCCGGCGAGTTCTGGACGAAGAGCAGCGGGGTCTTCTCCTGGCTGCAGCGGATGATCCACTCGGTGGCCTTGCGGGCGGCCTCGAAGAAGATGATGCCCACGCCGTTTGAGGCGATCACACCCACCGGCAGCCCCTTGATCCGGATCTTGCCGGCGAGGATGTTGTCGCCGCGGCCCGGGGCGTAGTTGCGCTTGTACTCGTTGAAGACGCTGTCGTCGGCGATCGCCGCCAGGAAGGCCCGGCCGTCGATCCCCTGGTGGATGGCGGCCGGCAGCAGGTCGTAGACGCTGTCGGGGGCCACCTGGGGCGGGGATTCCTCGTAGCGGTGGTGATGGACGGTCTGGGGCCGCTCCAGCGAGAGGATCTCACGAACGGCGGCGATGGCCTCCGCCTGGTTGGCGCAGAAATGGTCCGCCCCGCCCGAAATCTGGGTGTGGACCCGGGCGCCGCCCAGGTCTTCGGCCGAGATCACCTCGCCGGTGGCCATCTTGACCAGAGGCGGGCCACCCAGAAACGAGTAGGCCAGTTTGTCGATCATCACCGACTGGCAGGCCATGAAAACGATGTAGGCCCCGCCGGCGGTGTTGCCGCCGGTGCTGAGCGTGACCTGCTTCAAACCCATGGCCGACATGCGCGCCATGTTGTAGAACATCGAGCCGAAATGCTGATCGTCGGGGAAGACATCCGCCTGCATGGGCAGAAAGGCCCCGCCCGAGTCGGCGATGTAGACGCAGTTGAGGCCGCAGCGCTCGGCGATGGCCTGGGCGCGCATGTGCTTTTTAAGGGTGATCGGGAAATAGGTGCCGGCCTTGACGCGCGGGTCGTTGCCGATGATCATGGTCCAGTTGTTGTAGATTTTGCCGATGCCCGTGACCACGCCGCCGCAGGGAATATCGTCGATGCCGCCGGGATAGCCCACCCCGAAGCCGGCGATGCGGCTGAGTTCGAAAAACTGGGTGCCGGGGTCGATCAGGTCCTGAATCAACTCCCGAACGGGGCGCTTGCCCTGTTTGGCCAGGCGCTGAACCGCCTTCTCGCCCCCCGGCCACACGGCCTGGTAAACCCGTTCGTCCAGTTTGCGCTCTTCATTTTCCCAGAATTCTCGGTTCTCTGTCATTTCCCATCCTCTTTCAGGGTGTTTGCAAAAGGCGGCGTACGCAGCGTGTGCCAGGCCGGAAAGAGCCTGCTGCGGCCGGGTGTCCGTCTGCGGCGGCGGACCCGGCCCGGCCGATGGCGGGCATCACTCCCCGCGGTAGACCGGCTTGCGCTTCTCGCGGAAGGCCGCCAGGCCCTCCAGCCGGTCCTTGGTGGGAATGGTGACCCAGTAGGCGTTGGACTCAATGGCCAGACCGGAGTGAAGGTCGGTCTCGATGCCGTAGTTGATGGCGTATTTGGCCTGCTCGATGGCGACCGGGCCGGTTTCGCAGATCATCGCGGCCATCTCGCGGCAAGCGCTGATCAAGGCCTCCGGCGGGCAGACCTGGTTGACCAGGCCGATGCTCAGTGCCTCCTGAGCGTCCACCCGGCGGCCGGTAAAGATCAGCTCCTTGGCCTTGCCCCGGCCCACCAGGCGCGGCAGGCGCTGGGTGCCGCCGGCGCCGGGAATGATCGCCAGGCGGGTTTCGGTGAGACCCATGGTGGCGCTCTCGGCCGCGATGCGGATGTCGCAGGCCAGGGCCAGCTCGGTGCCGCCGCCCAGGGCGATGCCGTTGACGGCTGCGATAACCGGCTTGCTCAATTGTTCGATGGCGGTGAACAGGTTGCGGATGGTGAAAATGAACTCCTTCACCTGGACGGGAGTCAGGGTCGCCCGTTCCTTGAGATCGGCCCCGGCGCAGAAGGCCCGCTCGCCGGCCCCGGTGATGATGATCACCCGCACGGCCGGGTTGAAGCGCAGCGACTCGATGGCGTCCCGCAGGGCGCGCAGCATCTCGAAGTTAAAGGAATTCATGACGTTTGGCCGGTTCAGGGTCAGCAGGGCGACGCCCTCGGACTCTTCGACCAGCAACAGCGGTTCGCTCATTCTCTCCTCCGGTGCAAAGTTGGGTGCGCGCGGCCCGGCGCCCGGCCAAGACCTGGCGCCGGGCCGCGCATCGGGGCGACAGCAGCCGCCCTTAGGCGGTTTCCACCACCGCGTCCTCGCGCCCCAGTTTCTGGGTGGCCATCTCGCGCAGCTTGTACTTCTGGATCTTGCCGCTGGCGGTGGTGGGGTATTCGTCAACAAACATGAAGAAGGCCGGGATTTTGTGGAAGGCGATGCGCTCCTTGCAGAAGGTGCGCATTTCCTCGTCAGTGGCCGTCTCGTCGGGCTTGAGCTGGATGTAGGCCACCACTTCCTCGCCATACTTGATGCTCGGCACCCCGACGACCTGCACATCCTTGACCTTGGGGTGGGTGTAGAGGAACTCCTCGATTTCGCGCGGGTAGATGTTCTCGCCGCCGCGGATGATCATGTCTTTGATCCGGCCGGTGATCTTGCAGTAGCCGTTTTCATCCATCACCGCCAGGTCGCCGGTGTGCAGCCAGTTGTCCTTGTCGATGGCCTCGCGGGTGGCCTCGGGGTTTTTGTAGTAGCCTTTCATGACGTGGTAGCCGCGGGTGCAGAGCTCACCCTGGACGCCGCGGGGCACTTCTTCGCCGGTGACCGGGTCGACGATCTTGACCTCGACGTTGGGAAGCGCCCTGCCCACCGTGCTGACCCTGAGCTCCAGGGAATCCTCGGGGCGGGTCTGGGTGATGACCGGCGAGGATTCGGTCTGGCCGTAGGCGATGGTCATCTCCGAGGCGCCCATCACGCTGACGACTTTTTTCATCACTTCGATCGGGCAGGGCGAACCGGCCATGATGCCGGTGCGCAATCTGGAGGTATCGTAGGATTTTTTGGTCATTTCTTCAAGTTCGGCGATGAACATCGTGGGCACCCCGTGCAGCGCGGTGCACTTTGAGGCTTGCACGGTTTCCAGCACCGCGTCGGCCTTGAAGGCCACCACCGGCGACATGGCGGCGGCCGAGACGACGCAGCTGAGGGTCCCCAGGACGCATCCGAAGCAGTGGAAGAAGGGCACCGGAATGCAGAGGTTGTCCTTGCTGGAGAGTTTCATGCATGCCGCGATGCTCTTGGCGTTGCCGATGATGTTGGTGTGGGTCAGCATGACCCCCTTGGGAAAACCGGTGGTGCCCGAGGTGTACTGCATGTTGATCACGTCGTGGGGGTCAAGCGCGTCCTGGCGGGCCTTGAGTTCGGCGTCGGAGATGTTCTTGCCCAGGGCCATGACATCCTCCCAGCTGAACGTGCCGGGCAGCTTCTCCTTGCCTAGATAGATGACGTTTTTGAGCTCCGGCAGCTTGGCGCACTTGAGCTTGCCGGGTTCGCTGTCCTTGAGTTCCGGGCAGACATCGTAGATCACCTTGACGTATTCGTCGGGGGTGCGCACGCCGCCGATCAGGATCAGGGTCTGGGAATCGGACTGCTTCATCAGGTATTCCAGCTCGAAGGAGCGGTAGGCCGTGTTGACGGTCACCATGATGGCACCGATTTTGGGGGTGCCGAACTGGGTGTAGAGCCATTCGGGGACGTTGTTGGCCCAGATGGCGACTTTGTCGCCTTTCTGCACCCCGAGGGCCATGAACCCCTTGGCCACCTGGTTGCACACATCGCGGAATTCGCGGTAGGTGTAGTCGATGCCCAGCTTGTGGTACATCAGCGCCTTGCTGTCGCCGAACTGCTCGGCGACCAGATCCACCAGTTGCCCGATGGTCGTTTTTCCCACTTCAAACTTTGGTAGCTGCATCCTATATTCTCCGTATTTTTAAATACTTATATTAATGATCAGACAAGCGGGCCGCAGGCCAGAGCTCTGCCGCTTGGGGGGCCGCTGCCGCCCGTTGCCCCGGCATGGGGCCCACGCGTCGCTCAGCAGCCGATATAGCGGGAGATCACCAGCCGCTGGATCTCCGAGGTGCCCTCGCCGATATCCAGCAGCTTCTGGTCCCGGTAGAAGCGCTCCACGCCGTAGTCCTTCATCAGGCCGTAGCCGCCGTGAATCTGGACGGCGTGGTTGACCACGCGGCCCATCAGCTCCGAGCAGTAGAGCTTGCCCATGGCGGCCTCCTTGGCGAACGGTTTTTTCTTGTCCCGCAGCCAGCAGGCTTTGTAGAGCAGGTTGCGGGCGCACTCGATCTCCATCGCGCAGTCGGCCAATTTGAAGGCGATCGCCTGGAACTTGGCGATCGGCTGGCCGAACTGCTGGCGCTCCCGGGCGTACTTGAGGGCCATCTCGTAGGCCCCCTGGGCGCCGCCCAGCCCCATGGCGCCGATGGAGAGCCGGCCACCGTCCAGGGTCTGCAGCATCTGGTGGAAGCCGTCACCGGGTTTGCCCAGGATGTTGGCCTCCGGCACCCGTACCTCGTCGAAGTAAAGCTCGGCGGTGTTAGAGGCGCGCCACATCATCTTGCCGTGCATGGCGTTGGCCTTGAAGCCGCGCATGCCCTTCTCGACGATAAAGCAGGTGTATTCGGGCTTGCCGTTGGCGCGTGTGCCGGTGATGGCCTGCACGGTGACGCCCAGGGTCATGTCGCAGGCCGCATTGGTGATGAAGATCTTGGAGCCGTTGAGGACCCACTCGTTGCCGTCCTTGACGGCCGTGGTTTTGCTGCCGCCGGCATCGGATCCGGCGGTTGGTTCGGTCAACCCGAAGCCCCACAGGGCCTCGCCGCGGCACAGCGGCGGCAGGTACTTGCGCTTCTGCTCTTCGGTGCCGAAGTAGTTCAGCGGGCCGATGCCCAGCGAATTGCCGGCCGCCACCGTGGCCGCCTGGGAGCCGTCGATGCGGGCCAGTTCCTCGACGGCGATGATGTAGGAGACGTAGTCCATCTCCTGGCCCTCGTATTTTTCGGAAACAAACATGCCGAACAGGCCGATCTCTCCCATCTTGCGGGTTAGCTCGTTTGAGAAGGTCTCGGTCTCGTCCAGTTCGGCCGCCAGCGGGGCGATTTCGCTCTGGGCGAAATTGCGCACCTCCTTGCGGATCATTTCCTGTTCTTTGGTCAGTTCAAAGTCCAATCCTGCCTCCTTTGCCACACCCGCCGCGCCGCCGCCGTGGGCGCAGCGACCCGGCCTGGCGGCGGATTTCATCCGCTGCAGGAAAGGGCCGCGGCAAGCCGGGTTCGAGGGGCGACGGCATTGCGGAGATGGCGGTGATTTTGCGGGCCGGCAAAATCAGGGCGCCGGCCCGCAAAACGGTTTCGCGGTCTTTAGAGATCGGGTCTGATATCCAGTGAGTATTTCTTGATGACCTCATCGCTGTTCGGCTTTGTCATCAGGCTGACGACGATAAAGAAGATGAAGCCGACGAAGACCCAGTAGACCTGGTGCGGGGTGCTGATCTTGTTCTCGGGGTTGCTGAGGAAGAACCAGTGGTAGCTGCCGAGGGCCGTCTTGGCGTACATCCAGGTGCTGGTGGAAAGAATCGTCATGACGATGATATTGAGCATGGCGGCGGCCGTGGTCGCTCTGGCCCACCAGATCCCTAAAATCAGCGGGGGACCCACCGAGCAGAGGATGACCACAAAGGCGGCCCCTGAGATGTCTAGGACCAGTGCCGGCGGCTTGAAGGCCATGAACATGCAGGCCACCAGAACCAGGGTGGTCATGATGCGGGTGATCAGGACCGGTTTTTCCTCGGGCAGGTTGCTGCCGAAGACCTTGCCCATCCAGTCGCGGCCCAGCAGGATGTTGAGCACCATCGTCCAGCCGGCTGCGGTGGCCATGGCGATGGCCAAACCGCCGGCGGCCACGACGGCCAGCAGGAAGGGGCTGTTGAGGGCTTCCATGGCGGCGATCATGGAGTAGTCGGTGACCGACGCGCCGGCCACGCCGTAAGCGGTTTTCATGTGTTTGAGGACATCCATAGCGTTGGCGATGCCCTCGGTCTGCATCAGCGGGTGCAGTTGCTCGACCAGGACGCGCGCACCGGTGCCGATGATGATCAGCCCGCAGTACATCAGGCCGCCCACGACTACCGCCCAGAAGACGCTGCGGCGGGCGGACTTGATGTCCTGGCTGGTGAAAAAGCGCACCACCGTGTAGGGCATGGCCGAAAAGCCGAAGTGCCACACGAAAAAGAAGCCCACCACACCGGTCCAGCTGGCCATCAAGGCGTGGGAGGGGGCGTCGGCCACGTAGGGCATGTTGAAGAAGTTGGCGCTCACCGAGAGGGTGGCATCGGTCAGGCCGTTTAGGCCGCCGTAGTGGCCGATGACGTAGGCCGCGGCGAGGGTCGAGGCCACGGTCATGGCGATCCCCTGGAAGGCGGTCGAGAAGGTCGTGGCCACCATGCCGCCGTAGTAAATGTAGAGAAAAATGACGACCGTGGCGAGAACCACCGAGACGTTGAAGTTCAGTTTCAAGATGGCCAGCAGAAAGAGCGCGGTGCCCACGATGGAGAGCACCACGTAGGCCAACCCGCCGATCAGGGTCGGAATGCCCGCCACCAGGCGCATCCACTTGGTGTCGTAGCGGTCGGCGTAGTAGTCGGTGAACGAGGTCGGGGCGTATTTGCGCAGTGGTGCGGCGGTCAGCAGGGTGGCGATGGGCATGCCGCCGATGATCCCCACGAGCGCCCACCAGAAGGGGTAGCCCAGAATGAAGATGAATGCGGGCAGCCCCAGAAAGCTGGCCGGGCTGAAATAGGTCGCGGCCAGCGCGCTGCCGTTGACGAAGGCCCCGACTTTACGGCCGGCCACGTAATAGTCCGAGGCGTCCAGCGACGCTTTGCGCGAGGACCAGCCGATCCAGAAAATAATTGCGAAATACAAGACAGCACCCAGTATGACGATTGGATTGACTCCCATGTGGTTTTCCTCCTTGCAATTAGGCTTTGGTTTGGGCCTTGAGCGCCTCTCTTTTTTCTTCGGAGCGATAGAAAATAAACGACACCAGGATGTTGATCAGCCACAGGCCGATGATCCAGTTGTAGATGTAGCATGCGGGAACGCCCATAAAGCGCTTCAGCGGAAACCCGGGAACCGTCATTTCGAGAATCATGAAAAGAAAACACCAGCCATACATGATGGCCATGCCGATCCAGAAAATCTTGGGCATACCTTTGAACATGATTACCTCCCCCTATTGTGGTGAGTGTTGGGTGGCGCTGAGCGGCCGGCTGCCGTGGCCGCCGCCTGCCGGTTTTAATTTCACCGCGTTGTCCCGGCACCCCGTGGGCCCGTCGCGATCGGAATTTCCATGTTCGGCCGGTTGTTTCCCGGCCGGGTTTCTAAGCGCTGCCCCATTCGGCGTTGCGCAACTCCCCGCGGCGGATCTTGCCGCTCACGGTTTTCGGCAGGGCGTCCACAAACGCGATCTTGCGCGGGTACTTGTAGGGCGCGCTGACCTTCTTGACATGTTCCTGCAGTTCTTTGACCAGCCCGGTGCTGGGCGTGAAGCCCGGCGCCAGGACGATAAACGCTTTGACCACCTCCCCTCGGGTTTGATCGGGGCTGGAGACCACCGCCGCCTCGGCCACCGCCGGGTGTTCGACCAGGGCGCTTTCCACATCGAAGGGCCCGATGCGGTAGCCGGAGCTGAGAATTACGTCGTCGCTGCGGCCGACGAACCAGAAATAGCCGTCCTCGTCCACGTAGCCGCGGTCGCCGGTCAGGTACCAGCCGTCCCGGAAGACCGCGGCGGTTGCGTCCGGCGCTTGCCAGTATTCCTTGAAAAGCCCCACCGGGCGTGTCGGTTGGACCCGGACGGCGATGTCGCCTTCGGAATTGGCGGGCAACA
The DNA here is from genome assembly GCA_022340425.1 of Desulfobacteraceae bacterium. Classification (NCBI taxonomy): domain Bacteria; kingdom Pseudomonadati; phylum Thermodesulfobacteriota; class Desulfobacteria; order Desulfobacterales; family Desulfobacteraceae; species Desulfobacteraceae bacterium. The sequence goes on from JAJDNY010000161.1 coordinate 84,218, forward strand.
CCGCGCCGTCGCCACCGATCACCCTGAGGTCGATGCCGGGCGCCGGTTTGCCCATGGAGCCGAAGCGCGGCGCAAGGCAGGGAAAACTGCCGGCCAAAAGCACCGTTTCGGTCTGGCCGTAGCCGTCGCGGATGGTGATGCCGGTGGCGCGCTTCCAGACCTCAATGATCTCGGCGGCCAGTGGTTCGCCGGCGGCCACGCAGTGCCGCAGCGCGGGGAACTTGCGGGCGCTGCTGTAATGGAGGATCAGCATGCGGTAGACGGTCGGTGTGCCGCACAGGGTGGTGACGGGGTGGCGCTCCAGGAGCTCCAGGGTCTTGACCGGGTCGAAGCGGTCGCTGTGGTGGACGAACAGCGCCGCACCGCAGTGCCAGGGTCCGAAATAGCTGCTCCAGGCCGCCTTGGCCCAGCCCGTGTCACCGACATTCCAGTGCAGATCGTCGGGCCGCAGATCCAGCCAGAAACGGCCGGTCGACTGGTGGCCGATAGGGTAGGAGGCGTGGGTGTGGAGGGCCATCTTGGGGGTCCCGGCGGTGCCCGAGGTAAAGTAAACCAGGCAGTTGTCGCTGCCGCGGGTTTTGACAGTTTCAAACTGCGCGGTGGTCGCGGCCAATGCCTGGTCGTAGAAAATCCAGCCCTTGCGGGGCTTGGAGATGACGATTTTGGTTTTGACCGTGGGGCATTTGTCTTGGACCTGTTCGAATTTGGCGGCGATGTCGTGGTTGGTGATCAGACAGGCCGCTTGGGATGTGTTGGCCCGAAACGCGAGATCCTTGGTGGTGAGCTGGGTGGCGCCCGGCGCCACCAGGGCGCCCATGCGGATGCCGGCGGTCAGCGTTTCCCACCACTCGGTGTTGCGGGGCAGAACCACCATGATGACGTCGTCGCGTCGGACGCCGCTGGCGGTCAGGACTTTGGCCAGTTTTTTCGAGGCGTTGACGATGTCCAAAAAGGTTTTGCGCACTTCGTTGCCGGCGTCGTCGACCCACAGGATAGCGAGTTTGCCGGGGTCTTGGGCCCATTTGTCGACAACGTCGCCGGCAAAATTGAAATACTCGGGCACCGCCGGGCGGAACTCGGCACATGTCTTTTCGTAATCGGTCATGTTGTGGGCCTGGGTCACTCTGTCTCCTCCCGCGATGGGGGAATCCGTTCGCCCCGGCTTAGAGGGCGCAACCACAGCCTATTGTAGACCCGTTTCAGGGGCGGGTCGGGGGGTGCACCAGCACTTCCTGCGGCAAAGCCTGACAAGGCATTTGGGCGGGGCACCTCCTTTCGATTGAAAAATTTATTGAGCGCTCAGTCGCACAAAAAAGCACAAAAAAAAAGGAAAAAAACCAGTTTGGAAAAATGAACGAGCGCTCGGTCAAAAATTACCGGGCATTCTACCGTCACCCTTTCGGATTTGTCAAACCTTTTTTGTGTTGTTTTGGGGGTAAAAGCCCCCGCGAATGGGTGAGACGCCAAGTAAATGTTGAATAAGATTCATTTTACTTTCGGTCGGTTTTCAGACCCAGTGCCGCAGCCAGGCCACGTTGAATTGGCTGTTGACCAGCTTTTGCAGTTGGGATACCCCCGAGAGGGCGTCCTTGAGGATCATGCGCTCCCGTTTGCGCAGGCTGTAGGGGTCGATATGGTTGTCGGGGGGCTGGTTGTGGCGCGCTTTGCGGGCGTTTTCGCGAATCCGGAACATCATCAGGGTTTCGAAGCTGGCCTCGAAGAGCTCGGCGTCCTCGGCGGGGATCGCCTCACATTCCACCAGCGCCTGCAGGCGGCCGAAGGTCGAGGGCTCGCTGATTTCGTTTTTGATCGCGAAGATGCGGATCCCGTTGACGATGTGGAGGGTGCCGGCCTTTTTGAGGTCGATCTGGTTCTTGTGGGGGCCGCTGCGGGTGGTCACAAAGGTGCCCAGAAAGTTGATCGGCAGCTTGTACTGCAGATCGTCCTTGGTCATCATGTGGCGGGCGGTAAGGGACTCCTTGAAGGCTGTGAAAATGGCCTCGCGGAATTTTTCGGCCAGGGTTACGTTGCCCCAGATCGGGCGGTAGTCCAGCAGAATGGTCAGGGTGCGGGTGTCCTCGGGGTCGTAGGAGCGGGTCCATTCCTGGATCGATGCGATCCAGGCAGCCAGCGGCCGTCGCCATTTGGGGTTGGTGGCCATGACGTCACCGGTGCATTTCTCGAAGCCGCACGCCGCCAGCCCGTCGACTGCAAATGCCGCGAACTGGGCGAAGTAGGCGTCCACCTCCGCTAGCGACTGCCCCTGGGGATCGTCGAAAATGATGGCGTTGTCCTGGTCGGTGCGCAGCGTCTGCTCGTAGCGGGCCGCGCTGCCCATGTTGACCCAGCAGTAGTCCACCGGCGGCGGCCCCCAGCCCTCCAGGCGCATGCGCTCCTCGGTAAGCTGCAACACCCTGCGGGTCATGCGTTCGTGGAGTTCGGACATGACCTCGAAAATCTCCCGCACGCCGGCCTTTTCAGCCACCAGGGCGTAGAGAATGCTGTCCACCTCGCGGCTGATGGCGGCCAGGCCGCGCAGATCGTGCTGGCTCTCGATGTCCTGGGTCAGTAGCAGCGTGCCGGTGCTGCGGGTCTTGAGCAAATCCACCATGGTAACGATCCCGATCAGGTTGCCCCGTTCGATTACCAGCAAATATTTGGTTTTGCTGCGGATCATGGTCACCAAAGCCTGCCCCAGGAATGCCTCCGGGGCGATGCTGACGATGTTGCTCTTCATGACGAAGTCGGCCTGGCAAGTTTCAACCGGACAGGCCCGGGCCGCGATCAGGTATTTCACGATGTTTTTTTCGGTGATGATCCCCCGCGGTCGGTTCTCCCGGTCCAGCACGACGATGGTGCTGATGTCCAGCTCGTCCATGGTCCGGGCCACCGTGGTGACCTTGTCGTGGGTCTGGCAGGTGACCACCGGGGCGCTCATCACCTCGCTGACCCGTTTGCGGAACATCGGGGATTCGCCCATGCCGTAGGCTTCGTAGGACTGCTCACTGACGATCTCCGAGTAGAGCAGGCGCATGCGCTCGGCCAGCAGGGTGTTGAAAAAGCCGGAAAACTCTGGGTAGCTGTAGATCAGCCGTTCCAGGTCACGGCGCCTGACCAGGCAACAGGTCAGGGACTCCTTGACCCGGGCGGAGGCCGGGTAGCGCTGCTGGGAGAGGACCACCGTCTCGCTGAAAAAATCGTGCGGCCGGCGCACGGCGACCACCGATTCGACGCCGCGGTCGTTGCGCGAAGTGATTTCCACCAGGCCGGCGACGATGATGAACAGAGCGTCTTGGCTGACGTCCCCCTGGCGGAAGACGTAGCTGTTGGGTCGATAGTGGCGAATGGCGACCTTTGCCGCCAGTTCCTCAAGGACCTCGGCTTCCAGGATCTCAAACGGGTCGGTTTTGCGGAGGATGGCGACGATTTCGCTCTTTTCCATTGGCGGCTCCCGCGCGGCCCGATCCGGGCTATCTGCAGCGCTGGAAAAAGACTTGACAAGCCGGTTGGTGCATTGTAGCTATGACTGAGCGCTCGTTCATATAATGGTGAGCGGCCACGATGACACACTTCGCGCTTTATTTCAAATAAAATTTCGGAGATCGGTACCCCATGAGGCGCTCGGCCAACAGAACCCATGATGTGCCAACCCAGATCAAAAACCCCGATCTCGTCGAAAAACGCCGCCGCCAGATCGTCGATGCGGCCGTCACGCTGTTTGTCGAGAAGGGGTTCCACAAAACCACCACCCGCCAGATTGCCGCCGCCGCCGGTTTCTCCATCGGTTCGCTTTACGAATACGTGGCATCCAAGGAGGACGTGCTCTACCTGGTCTGCGAGGCCATCCACGATGAGGTGGAACACGGCGTTGCCGAGGCCCTCGCCCGCGTGACCACCGGACGCGCGGCCTTGGCCGAGGTCATCCGCGAATATTTTCTGGTCTGCCACCGCATGAGCGACCTGGTCCTGCTGATCTATCAGGAAACCCAGTCCCTGCCGGCCCAGTGGCGCAAGCGCGTGCTCGAAAACGAAATCTCAATCACCGGGATTTTCGTCAAGGTCCTGGCCAAACTGACGGCCACCGGCGATTTGCCCGAAATCGACGAAAAATCCATCGAACTCGTGGCCCACAACATTTGCGTGCTGGGGCACATGTGGGCCTTTCGGCGCTGGTATCTGGCCCGCCACTACAGCATCGAGGACTACATCGCACTGCAGATCGATTTCATCCTGGGGATTAGCACCGGCAAGGTCAGCCGCTGATCGAAAGCCCGCGGCGTTGATCGCCGCCACCCCTGGACCGGGGCCGGATCACCGCGGCGCAGGATTATAACAAGGAGGGGGCATGAGTATCGAAACCGAACCTTACAAACCCAAACATCACGTCCGGGCCGTCACGGCAACCTCGCTTTTTGACGGTCACGACGCCTCCATCAACATCTTCCGCCGCATCCTGCAGGGCACCGGGGTCGAGGTCATCCACCTGGGGCACAACCGCTCGGTGCAGGAGATCGTGGATGCCGCCATCGAGGAGGACGTCCAGGGCATCGCCGTTTCAAGCTACCAGGGCGGGCACGTGGAGTTCTTCAAGTACATGGTGGAACTGCTGCGCGAGCGCGACGCGGGGCACATCAAGGTCTTTGGCGGCGGCGGCGGCGTGATCGTGCCCGAGGAGATCCGCGAACTCGAGGCCTACGGGGTGACAAAGATCTACTCCCCCGAGGACGGCGCCCGGCTGGGGCTGCAGGGCATCATCAACCACATGGTGCGGACCATGGATTTCGAGCGCGCCCGGGAGGACGACCTCGACCTCGCGGCGCTCTCGCCGGACAACAAGCTGCTGGTGGCCAACCTGATCACCACCGTGGAGGCCGCCAAGGCCCGCCAGAACGGGCACCTCGCCAAGCTGCGAGATGAGCTGGCACGCAAGATGGCCGGCCGCAAGGTGCCGGTGATCGGCATCACCGGCACCGGCGGGGCCGGCAAGTCGTCCCTGACCGACGAGCTGATCCTGAGGCTGCTGCACGACCAGAAAGACCTGCACCTGGCGATCATCAGCAGCGACCCCTCCCGCCGCAAGACCGGCGGCGCGCTCTTGGGCGACCGCATCCGCATGAACGCCATCGGCAGCCCGCGGGTCTACATGCGCAGCCTGGCCACTCGGCGCTCCCACATCGAGATCCCCGACGCGCTGCCCGAGGCCATCGAGGTGGTCAAAGCCGCCGGCTATGACCTGGTCATCGCCGAAACCGCGGGGATCGGCCAAGGGGACTCGCACATCATCGACCTGGTGGACGTTTCCATGTACGTAATGACCAGCGAGTTCGGGGCCGCCTCCCAGCTGGAGAAAATCGACATGCTGGATTTCGCCGATCTGGTGGTGGTCAACAAGTTCGAAAAGCGCGGCGGCGAGGATGCCGTGCGCGACGTGCGCAAGCAGATCCAGCGCAACCGCAACGACTTCAGCCGGCGGCCCGAGGAGATGCCGGTCTTCGGCACGATCGCCTCCAAATTCAATGACGATGGGGTCACCGCCCTCTACCATGCCATGCTGGATGCCATCGGCCAAAAGGCCGGGGTCAAGTTCACCGCGCATCTGCCCCGGCCCGAGTCCCACATTTCCACCTCCAAGACCATCATCATTCCCCCCGAGCGCACCCGCTACCTGGCGGAAATCGCCGACACCGTGCGCCACTACCACCAGCGCACGGAAAGCCAGGCGGCCAATGTACGCCGGGTCTGGCACCTCAACGAGGCGGCCGCGGCCCTGGAAGAGGCCCCCAAAGGCGAGGGCGACGTTTCCGCGATGGTGGCGCGCCTCAAGGTCGAGGTGGCCAGGGCCCAGAAGGCGCTCGACAAGGAAACCGTCGAGCTCGTAGACCAGTGGCCTGGGCTGCGCGAACGCTACCGCCAGGAGGAGCTGGTCTACGAGGTGCGCGGCCACGAAATCCGGCAGCCGCTGACCACCGAGTCGCTGGCGCGCAAGCGGATCCCCAAGGTGGCGCTGCCCGGTTTCACCGATCCCGGTGAAATCTATCGCTGGATGCGGCGCGAGAACCTGCCCGGCTACTTTCCTTACACCGCCGGGGTGTTCCCCCTGAAGCGGGTGGGCGAAGACCCCACGCGCATGTTCGCCGGCGAGGGCGACCCGGCGCGCACCAACCGGCGCTTCCGCCTGCTGTCGACCGAATATGAGGCCAAGCGCCTCTCCACGGCGTTCGACTCGGTGACCCTCTACGGCTACGACCCCGACCTGCGCCCGGACATCTACGGCAAGGTCGGCACCTCGGGGGTCAGTGTCTGCACCCTGGACGACGTCAAGGTGCTTTACAGCGGTTTCGAACTCTGCGCGCCCAACACCTCGGTCTCGATGACCATCAACGGTCCGGCACCGATGGTTCTGGCCATGTTCCTCAACACCGCCATCGACCAGCAGGTGGACAAGTTCCAGGAGGAAAACGGGCGCGCCCCGCTGCCCGACGAGTATGACAAGATCCGGGCAATGGTGCTCTCCAATGTGCGCGGCACCGTCCAGGCCGACATCCTCAAGGAGGACCAGGGTCAGAATACCTGCATCTTCTCCATCGAGTTCGCCCTCAAGATGATGGGCGACATTCAGGCCTACTTCATCGAAAACGACGTGCGCAACTTCTACTCGGTCTCCATTTCCGGCTACCACATCGCCGAAGCCGGGGCCAACCCCATCTCGCAGCTGGCCTTCACCCTGGCCAACGGCTTCACCTACGTCGAGTACTATCTCTCGCGCGGCATGGACATCGACAGCTTCGGCCCCAACCTCTCCTTTTTCTTCTCAAACGGGATGGACCCCGAGTACACCGTCATCGGGCGCGTGGCGCGCCGCATCTGGGCGGTGGCCATGCGCGAGAAATACGGTGCCTCGGCCCGCAGCCAGATGCTCAAGTACCATATCCAGACCTCGGGCCGTTCGCTGCACAGCCAGGACATCCAGTTCAACGACATCCGCACCACCTTGCAGGGGCTGTGCGCGATCTACGACAACTGCCAGAGCTTGCACACCAACGCCTTCGACGAGGCCATCACGACCCCCAGCAAGGAGTCGGTGCGCCGCGCGCTGGCCATCCAGATGATCATCAACCGCGAGTGGGGGCTGGCCAAGAACGAAAACCCGCTCCAGGGCAGCTTCATCGTGGAGGAACTGACCGATCTGGTGGAAGAGGCCGTGTTGTTCGAGTTCGACCAGATCACCCGCCGCGGCGGGGTCCTGGGCGCCATGGAGACCGGCTACCAGCGCAGCAAGATCCAGGAGGAGTCGATCTACTACGAAATCTTGAAGCACGAGGGCAAGTACCCGATCATCGGGGTCAACACCTTCCGCGACCCCGACGTCGACGAGGCCGGCGAGCTTTCCGAGGGGATTTCCTGCCTTGAGCTGGCGCGCGCCACCGAAGAGGAGAAAACCTCGCAGCTCAAGCGGCTGGCCGACTTCCAGGAGCGCCACGCCGAACAGGCGCCGGCGGCCCTGGCGCGGCTGCAGGAGGTCGCGCTCTCCGGCGGTAACATCTTCGCCGAACTGATGAACACGGTCCGCTGCTGCAGCCTTGGGCAGATCACCCGGGCACTTTACGATGTCGGTGGGCAGTACCGCCGCAACATGTAGGGTGGCCGGACGGGGTAAAAATACATCAATCGGGGCCGAGGCCCCGCACGAAGGGAGAAAAATCGATGAGAGAAGCGGTAATTGTGAGTGCCGTTCGCACGCCCTTGGGCAGTTTCAACGGGTCGCTGGGAGGTGTCGGCGCCACCCGCCTGGGGGCGCTGGTGATCGAGGAGGCGGTGCGCCGTGCCGGGATCGCGAAAACCGCGGTCGACGAGGTCATCATGGGCCAGGTGCTGCCCTGCGGCTACGGCCAGAACCCGGCCCGCCAGGCGGCCGTGCAGGCCGGAATGCCCTGGGAGGTGGAATGCCTGACGATCAACAAGGTTTGCGGCTCGGCGCTCAAGTCGGTGATGCTGGCGGCCCAGGCGATCCAGCTGGGGGATGCCGACGTGGTGGTCGCCGGCGGCATGGAGAACATGAGCCTGGCGCCCTACTACCTGGAAAAGGCCCGCTTCGGCTACCGCATGGGCGCCGGCCAGATCCAGGACCACATGGTCCACGACGGCTTGTGGGACATCGTCAACGACTTTCACATGGGGATTTCAAACGACCTCTGTTCGCAGAAATACGGCGTCAGCCGCGAGGACCAGGACCGCTACGCGGCGGAATCCTACCGTCGGGCCCTGGCCGCCATCGCCAGCGGGCGCTTCAAGGACGAGATCCTGCCGGTGGCCGTGCCCCAGCGCAAGGGCGAGCCCCGGGTCTTCGCCCAGGACGAGTGTCCGCGGGAGACCAGCTATGAGAGCCTCGCCGGGATGAAACCGGCCTTCCAGAAGGACGGGGTCGCCACCGCCGGCAACAGCTCCATCATCAGCGACGGCGCGGCGGCCACGGTGGTCATGGCCCGCGAAACCGCCGAGCGGCTGGGCTGCAAGGTCCTGGCCACCGTCGGTGCCCAGGCCTCGGCCGGCATCGACATGAAGTACGTGCTCGTGGCGCCGATCCTGGCGATCCCCAAGTGTTTAAAAAAGGAAGGGATCGGCATGGACGCGGTGGATCTCTTCGAGATCAACGAGGCCTTCAGCGGCTCCACCGTGGCGGTCATGCGCGAGCTGGGTCTGGATTCCGGGCGGGTCAACGTCAACGGCGGCAGCGTTGCACTGGGGCATCCCATCGGCGCCAGCGGCTGCCGGGTGCTGGTAACCCTGCTCTATGAGATGATCAAACAAGACAAGAAGGTCGGCTTGGCCTCGCTTTGCCTGGGCGGCGGCGAGGCCGTGGCGCTGGTGGTGCGGCGCTGAGGGCTTCCCGTGTCTGCGGTGAATTTTTTTCTTCATGGAAGGAGTGACGGTATAAAATGGAGATCAAGACGTTTGGCGTTATCGGTGCAGGGCAGATGGGCAACGGCATCGCCCAGGTTGCGGCGGCCAGCGGGCTGGATGTGATCATGAACGACATCAAGACCGAGTTTGTCGAAAAGGGGCTGGCCGCCATCACCAAAAACCTTCAGCGCGCGGTGGACAAGGGCAAGTTGAGCGCCGCGGATCAGGCCGCGGTTCTTGCCCGCATCAAGACCAGCGTGGACCTTAAGGACATGGCGGCCGCGGACTTCGTGGTGGAGGCCGCCACTGAAAATGAGCCCATCAAGTTCCAGATCTTCAAGGACCTGGACACCATCTGCCGGCCGGGGGTGATCCTGGCCAGCAACACCTCCTCGATCCCCATTGGGCGGATCGCCTCACAGACCGGCCGTCCGGCCGACGTCATCGGCATGCACTTCATGAACCCGGTGCCGGTCATGAAGCTGGTGGAGGTCATCCGGGCGCTGGCGACCTCAGATGAGACCTTCCAGACCACCTGGGCGCTTTGCGAGAAGTTCGGCAAAACCCCGGCCGAGGCCAACGACTACCCCGGCTTCATCGCCAACCGCATCCTGCTGCCGATGATCAACGAAGCGGTCTACTGCCTCTATCATGGTGTGGGCAGCCGCGAGGCCATCGACACCGTCATGAAGCTCGGCATGAACCACCCCATGGGGCCTCTGGCGCTGGCGGACCTGATCGGGCTTGACACCTGCCTGGCGATCATGGAGACGCTCCATGCCGGGTTCAAGGATTCCAAGTACCGCCCCTGTCCGCTGCTCAGAAAATACGTCGAGGCCGGCTGGCTGGGCCGCAAGACGGGGCGCGGTTTTTACGATTACTAGACCGGGTTTTACCCTTGGATGACCCGGTTGTGGCCCCGGTCGGCCCCGGTCGGCAGGAAAGGAGAGCGCATGGCAGCCAAAAAGACAACCAAGCTCGAACCGGTCGGCAAAAAAATCAAGAAGGTGCGGCTGGAGAAAAAACTGACCCTGGAGCGGTTGGCCAACGAAACCGGTTTTGCGGTGGACTACCTCAAAGAGCTGGAGGCCGGCAAGATCATCCCGCCGGTGGGGACCCTGCTGTCCCTTTCGCGGGCCCTGGGGATGGATTCCGGTCTTCTACTGCAGGAGCAGGAGGCCGCACTCAAGGACCGGGTCGAGGCCTACACCAAGCGCACTGAGAACTACGCCTACAAGACCCTCACCCCGGGAGCCGAGAACAAGCACCTGAAGGCCTTCCTGGTCACCATCGACCCCCTCGCGGAGCACCACGGTGTGGGCTACCTGCACGAAGGCGAGGAGTTTGTCTACCTGCTTCGCGGCTGCATCGAGGTGATCGTCGGTGAGAATGTCAACCGGTTGAACGCCAACGACTCGCTGCATTTCAACTCCGGTATTCGCCACCAGATGCGCAATGTCGGCAACGAAGAGGCGGAGCTTCTAGTGGTGGTTTACGGGCCGTAGGCCGGGGGCAAAAAAGGCCATTGGGCCAGGCCGCTGGTCAGCGCTGTGGCGGGCTGAGGACGTAAGCAACCCCCCCGGGGGGGCTGGCCGCCCTGCGGTTGTGAGTTTCAGCCGGCCCCAGACCCCGGCGGCCGGCATTCCAGCCGCGGCACGCTGGAGCCGAAAGCCGTTTTTGCAACTGGCATGCGGTGGTGCGTAATGATGAAAGGGACAAACCGATGACATTCCAACTCACCGATGAGCAATTGATGATTCAGAGCATGGTCAGGGAGTTTTCCCGCAAGGTGCTGGCCGCCACGGCGGCGGAGCGCGACCGCACCAAGGAGTTTCCGGCCGAAAACCTTAAGAAGATGGGCGAGTTGGGCCTGATGGGGATGATGATCCCGCCCGAGTACGGCGGGGAGGGCGCCGATGCCGTCAGCTACGTGCTGGCCCTCTCGGAGGTTGCCTACTCCTGCGCCGCCACCGCGGTGGTGATGTCTGTCCAGAATTCCATCGTCTGCGAAAGCCTCTACCGTTACGGCAGTGAAGCCCAAAAACAGCAGTTTCTGGTGCCGCTGGCATCCGGGGAGATCATCGGCTCCTTTGCCCTGACCGAGCCCGACGCCGGCTCCGACCCTGTCTCCCAGGCCACCACCGCTGAACGCGACGGTGATGTCTATGTTATAAACGGCACCAAGCGCTTTATCACTTCTGGAAAAAATTCCGGGCTGACGATTGTCACCGCCAAGACCGACGAATCCTTGCGCCACAAGGGGATCAGCGCTTTCGTGGTGGAAAAGGGCACCCCGGGGTTAATCGTGGGCGATGAAGAGGACAAGATGGGGCTGCGGGCCTCGGACACCACCGACCTGATCTTCGAAAACTGCCGGGTGCCGGCGGCCAACCTGCTGGGCAAGGAGGGCGATGGCTTCATGATCGCCATGACCGGCCTGGACAGCGGCCGCATCGGCATCGGGGCCCAGTCGGTGGGGGTGGCACAGGCCGCCATGGACGCCGCGGTCAAGTACGCCAAACAGCGTCAGCAATTCGGGCAGGCGATCTCCAAATTCCAGGGGCTGCGCTGGACGATCGCCGATATGGCCACCCAAATCGAAGCCGCCCGGCAGCTGGTGCTTTCGGCCGCCGCCATGAAGGACAACGGCCAGCGCTACACGGCGCAAGCCTCGATGGCCAAGCTGTTCGCCTCCGAGATGGTCAACCAGGTGGTCGGCAAGGCCCTGCAGATGCACGGCGGCTACGGCTACACCAAGGACTACCCGGTGGAGCGCTTCTACCGCGATGCACGGGTCTTCACCATCTACGAGGGCACCTCCGAGATCCAGCGGGTGGTCATCTCCAACCACATCCTCAAAGACACCCGCCGCAGTTGATCGGCTCTGCCGGCCGGTGGGCGCCCCTTTTTCCCGTTCGCGTCCGCCGGCCTGCTCACCCCGCCGAGAGAAAATCCTTTTTCATAAAAATCGATCGCCAATCGTCGCGCGGCGGGGCCGCCGGGTTCCCACCGGCGCTGTGCCGGCTGTAGAGAATGACACGCCCGGCGCTGTCCGCCCGGGCGGCCTCCAGGGCCAGGCTCGCCTGTCGGGTCAGTTCCTGCCAGGTCTGGATCTTGGGAGCCAGAACGGCCAGGCCGATGCTGGCCTTCAGCGGGGAGCCGCATCGGCGCCGGCCCTGGAGCAGCCCCAACTCGGCGATTTCGCCCCGCAGCCGCTCCCCCAAGGCGAGCGCCCGCGGGGCCTCCCGATCCATGGCGAGGAGCAGAAATCTGCCGTCGCCCAGGGGCGTGACGCTATCTTCAGGGCCGCAGTGGCTGCGAATGATGCCGGCCACCAGGCGCGCCAGGGTCTCGCCGCTCAGATGCCCCGGGGGCTGACCCGGCGGCTGAGGGTCTTCCACCGCGACCAGGGCCGCGCACAGATCGCGGTTGCCGCCGCGCGCCGTTTGATAGGCTTTCTGGACGGCTGCGCCGACGGCCTGCCGATCGCCGTCGGCCGGGACCGTGGTCGTCAGGTCGGCAGCGGACCGGGCCGTGGGGCCGTGGGCTGCCAGTTCCCGACCCAGACCCACGGCCATGCGCGCAGCGGTCGCCAGGTCGGCCTCGGTCAGCTTGGCGCTGCCAAAGGCGTTGTCCACCCAGAGCAGGCCTGCCGGCTGGCTGCCCCAGTGCAGCGGGATCAAACCGATTTCCGATGTCTGCAGGCGGCCGAGGAGGGGCTCGTGGCCTGCGGTGTGGCCGCGGATGATGCGCGGGACGCCGTCCCGCAGCGCCTCGAAGAGCCCGCCGGCCGCGGGCGTCAGGTGGAGTTCAAAATCTGCCAGAGACAGCCCGAGCGGGCTGCGGTCCAGGCTGGCAACCGGCTGCAGACACTGCCGCCGGGAATCCAGGCCCAGCACCTGCAGGCGGTCGAAGCCGCAGACCCGCGCAATGGAGCGCAGGACGTCTGAAATGCGCTCGGGCGTGCCGGGGCGGGTTTCCAGGTTGGCCGCCGGTTGGGTTGCGACCTTACGGGCCAGGATGTCCTGCAGGTAGTGGTGCTGGGCGTTGAGCCGGGCGGAGGTCCCCTCCAGCCCGATCCGGTCCGTTTCCAAGGCCGCCCCGGCGGGCAGCGTGAACCCGTAAATTTTGGCGGCGGCTGTGAGGCCCCTGGCCATCTCGGCGGCGATGGCGTTGCGATCCAGCCTCTTGAGATCGATCAGGGCCGTCACCTCGGGCTGCAGGGAAGGGCACTGCTGGAAATTGACCGAACCGAGGCCCTGGAGCCAGGAGAAAAAATTGGCCAGGGACACTATCGCGATCAGGGCGGAGGCTTCCTGGGTCAAGTTGAGGTGATCGAATCGCCCGTGGTGGAAAAGCACCGCCAGCACCAGAGGTTCGGGCAGCTGCCAGTGGGCGCAGAAAAAGGCGCCCAGGCGGTCGTGGCTGAGCCCCACGAAGCGCGCCTCGTCCTCCACCAGGGTGGCGCCATCCCCTGCGGCGTGGCGGCTGCAAAGATCGCTGTATCCCTTGCGGCCATGTGTCTCCAGAATGACCTTGCCCACATCGTGCAGCAGACCGGCGATATAGGCCTCCTCGGGGTCCGCGTTTCCCAGGCGGACGGCCAGGATGCGGGCCAGCTCCGCCACCGCCAGGCAGTGCTGCCAGAAGAACAGCCGATCGAAGCCGGCGGCGGCCTCCTTGGGGACGATCTTTTCAAACAGGGTTACCCCCAGGGCCAGGCCGCGGATGCCGGCAAACCCCAGCAGGGCCACGGCCTGGGAGACCGATGCGATTTTTCGCGGCAGCCCGTAAGCCGCGGAATTGACGATCCTCAGGATCTTGGCGGCCAAGGCCGGGTCGGTTTCGATCACGCGGGCGAGATCACGGGCGGAGCTGCGGTCGTCCAGGGTCAGCTCCAGCAGCCGGACGGCCACCAGGGGCAGCGACGGCAGCTGCAGCCTCTTCTGATCGAGTACACTGCGGACCGCCTCGTGGGATGGCAGCAGGGATGCGTAATTCATGGCAAGAGAATGTCCAGGATTGGCGGTCGGGCCGGCTTTGGGCGGCGCGCCGGCGGGGTCTTTCCCAAAAGAAAAATCTGTCTTTCCTATCGGTTGGAAACGCCTGGGGCTGAAACGCGCCGGCTGTTGGTTCAACCGGCGGCGGGTGCAGGGGGAAGCTCGACGGCCGCCGCCAAGTAGGCGGCATAGTCGCGGAAGCC
>JAJDNY010000162.1 GCA_022340425.1 Desulfobacteraceae bacterium
CCCCGCCGCGCGCGCCGACATGCGCCAACTCTTCGCCACCCAGGCCGTGATCCGCAGCACCGTGGCCGGCGGTCAGGAAACGGCCGGTGCCAAGTTCCGCGATTACTTCGACTGGACCGAACCGGCCGCCAAAGCCCCCTCCCACCGCATTTTGGCCATACGCCGCGGGGAGCGCGAAGACATCCTGAACGTGAGCATCGCGCCACCCGAGGAGGCGGCCCTTGCGCTGCTGGAAAGCCGCTTCATCCACGGCAGCGGCGAGGATGCCGAACAGGTGCGCCTGGCGCTGCGCGACGGCTACCGGCGCCTGCTGTCGCGGGCCATGGAAACCGAGGCCCGCCTGGCCCTCAAGGAACGGGCCGACCGCGAGGCCATCCGGGTGTTCGCCGGGAACCTGCGCCAGCTGCTGCTCGCCCCGCCCCTGGGGCCCAAGCGGGTAATGGGCATCGACCCCGGGTTTCGCACCGGCTGCAAGGTGGTCTGCCTGGACCCCCAGGGGAAGCTGCTGCACCACGACACCCTTTTTTTTCACACTTCGGAAAAGCGCCGCGAGGAGGCCGTCCAGAAAATGGCCACCCTCTGCGAGGCCTTTCAGATCGAGGCCATCGCGGTGGGCAACGGCACGGCCGGCCGGGAAACGGAAACGATCGTCAAGGGCCTGCCCTGCGCCCAAAACCTGCCGATCCTGCTGATCAACGAAAGCGGGGCCTCGATCTATTCGGCATCCGAGACCGCGCGCGCGGAGTTTCCCGATCTGGACCTGACCGTCCGCGGTGCGGTTTCCATCGGCCGGCGCCTGATGGATCCCCTGGCGGAGCTGGTTAAAATCGACCCCAAGTCCATCGGTGTCGGCCAGTACCAGCACGACGTGGACCCCAGCGCCCTGAAGGATGCGCTGGATGACGTGGTCGTCAGCTGCGTCAACGCCGTCGGCGTGGATCTCAACACGGCCAGCGCCGAACTGCTGGCCTATGTTTCCGGCCTCGGCCCCCGGCTGGCACGCAATATCCTCCTTTTTCGAAACGAGCACGGGCCGTTTGGCTCCCGCGAGGCGCTCAAGCAGGTGCCGCGTCTTGGCCCCAAGGCCTTTGAGCAGGCCGCGGGATTTCTGCGGGTCAAAAACGGCGCCAACCCCCTGGATGCCAGCGCGGTGCACCCGGAGAGCTACCCCATCGTGGACCGCATGGCCCGGGACCTGGGCTGTTCCCTGGCCGATCTGCTGGCCGCGCCGCAGATGCAGCGGAAGATCGACCTCAAACGCTATGTAACGGCAACCGTCGGCCTGCCGACCCTGACCGATATTCTCGAGGAGCTGGCCAAACCGGGACGGGACCCGCGGGAAACCTTCGAGGCCTTTGAGTTTGCCGAGGGCGTCGCGACCCTGGAGGATTTGCAGCCGGGAATGAAGCTTCCCGGCATTGTCACCAATGTCACGGCTTTCGGGGCGTTTGTGGATATCGGGGTCCATCAGGACGGCCTGGTGCACGTGAGCGAACTGGCCGACCGCTTCGTCAAGGACCCCGCCCAGGTGGTGCGGCTGCAGCAGCGGGTAAAGGTTACCGTGCTGGCGGTCGATCTGGCGCGCAAACGGATCTCGCTTTCGATGAAATCGGCCCCCGCTGAAGCCCCGCACCATGAGCCGGCTACCGCGCCGCGCGGGGGCGCTTCGGAGCGCTCCAAGGAGCACCGCCGGCCTAGCGGCAAGGAAACCCTCAAGCGGCCGTTCAACAACCCCTTCGGCGCCCTGCTGGACCGGTCCCCAAAACGGTGACATCTGGTCTGGCAGGCCCGAACCATGACCGGAGGACTGAATGCGGGCCGTAATTCAGAGAGTCGCACAGAGCCGGGTGAGCGTCGCGGGGGAGGTGGTCGGCGAGATCGGCCGCGGCCTCCTGGTGCTGCTGGGGGTCGCCAGCGGCGACACCCCCGCGGATGCCACCCAGCTGGCCGAAAAGATCGTCCACCTGCGAATCTTCGAAGACGCCGCCGGCAAGATGAACCGCAGCCTGATAGACACCGGCGGACAGATGCTGGTGGTATCCCAGTTCACCCTGCTGGGCGACTGCCGCAAGGGGCGGCGGCCCTCGTTTGCCCGGGCGGCCGCCCCCGAACTGGCGCAGAGCCTCTACGAGGACTTTGTGGAAAAGGCCCGGGCCGCGGGGGTGACCGTGGCAACCGGCCGTTTTCGGGCGATGATGGCCGTTTCGCTGATCAACGACGGCCCCGTCACCCTGATCGTGGAAAGCCCTTCCGCTGACTGCCGCGCAACCTGAGGGGGGCGGCCTGAAAACCGCTTTGCCCTCCGCCGCCGGAGGGGGAGCGGTGGCTTGGGGAGTGACCAACATGCCTGGATTTCGTCTGTTCGTCTCAGGCCCTTGGCAGTGCAGCCGGAAGTGGCTGCTGGCCGCATGCCTGGCCGGCTTGCTACTGCCGACCGGCCTGCCGGCGGCCTCCCTGGAGGGGCTGAAACCCCTGCTCGGCCCCGCTGACGCCGCCCTGGTAACCGCACCCGACGGCCGGGTGCTGCTGGCCGCAAACGCCGATCGGCAGCTGGTTCCTGCCTCGATCCTGAAGGTTCTCACGGCCTTAAGCGCCCTGCATTACCTGGGGCCGGATTTCCGCTTCGAGACTGATTTTTACCTCGACTCCGACCACAACCTCATCGTCCGCGGATCCGGCGACCCGCTCCTGGTATCCGAAACCCTGGCCGAGATCGCAGCCGCCTTGACCCCGCGGCTCCAGCGTTTCAACGATCTGGTGCTGGACGCGAGTTTCTTTGAGCAGCCGATCCGGATCCCGGGGGTTTCGACCTCGCCCCAACCCTACGATGCCCCCAACGGCGCCCTGTGCGTCAATTTCAACACGGTCGCATTCGAGACCGTCAACGGGCGCCTGGTCAGCGCGGAGCCCCAAACCCCGCTGATCCCCTTCGCCGCGGCACGCATCCGCGCCTCCGACCTAAAAAGCGGCCGGATCGTGCTCTCAGGCCAAAACCAGGACCACCTCCGCTACGCCGGCCACCTCATCCGCCACTTTTTGTTGGCCGGCGGCATCCGGAGTCACGGATCGGTGCGGATCGGCCGCGGCGACCCGGCCACCCGGCGCCTGGTGTACCGCCACAGGGCACCCCACCCGTTGACCGCGGTCATCGCCGAGCTCTTGGAGCACTCCAACAACTTCATCGCCAACCAGCTGACCGTGGTCATCGGGGCCGCCACCGCAGAGCCGCCGGGAACGCTGGCCAAAGGGGTTGCCGCCACCCGCGCCTATGCCGCCGACGTGTTGGGGTTGGATGACCTCAGACTGGTGGAGGGCTCGGGGATTTCGCGCCAGAACCGCATTTCGGCCCGCGAGATGGACCGGGTCCTCACCGCCTTCGAACCGTTCCGCAGCCTGCTGCGCCGGGAGGGTCGGGAATATTACAAGACCGGCACGCTCAACGGCATCCGCACCCGCGCCGGCTACATCGCCAGCGCCGCGGGCGGCTGCTACCGGTTTGCGCTGCTGGTCAACACCCCCGGCCGTTCCACCGACAGGATCATGCGGGGCCTTCACGAGCGCCTGAACTGAGCGGTGGTTCAGCGCCTCAAAGGGATGCAGGGAAAACCGCAATCGGGATGGTTGCCGACGGGCAAGGGCAAAAGCAGCGGAAGGTGGCCCGAGACGGCAGCAGCGGGGCGGGAGACAACAGGGGAGCGGGGCGGGCCGCCGTTCAGGAATTCCTGCGGGCAGGGTCCTTTTCTTTGGTGATCGATGCGTAGGCGCTGTGGTTGTGGATGGACTCGAAGTTCTCGGCGCTCACGGCAAACCAGGTGATGTTGGGGTCTTCGTTTAGGGCCACGGCGATGTCCCGCACCACGTCCTCGACAAATTTGGGGTTGTTGTAGCCCCTTTCGGTGACGCACTTCTCGTCCACGCGCTTCAGCACCGAGAACACCTCGCAGGAGGCGCAGCGCTCCACCAGTTCGATCATGTCCTCCAGCCAGATGAACTTCTTGAACCGCACCCGCAGCCGGACCTTGCCGCGCTGGTTGTGGGCGCCGCCGTCGCTGATCTCCTTGGAGCAGGGGCAGACCGATGTGATCGGCACGATCACCTCGGAGACCAGGTCGATTTGACTCTGGGGATTGCTGGAGCCGGTTATGCGGCAGGTATAGTCCATCAAGCCGGGGGAATGGCTGACCGGGGAATGCTTCTCGATGAAGTACGGGAAGGTCACCTCGACATGCGCCGATTTGGCGTTCAGATGCTGCTTCATCTCCTCGAGAATGACCAGGAAGCGCTTGAGCGAAATCTCTGGGTGAAAGATGTGCAGCATCTCCACGAAGCGGCTCATGTGGGTGCCGCGGTACTTGTGGGGCAGGTCCACGTACATGTTGATGTTCGCGACGGTGTGCTGGATCCCCTCCCGGCGGTCCTTGACGATAATGGGGTAGCGCAGGTTCTTGATACCGACCTTGTCGATGGGAATGTTGCGGTAGTCGCGCTGGTTTTGGGTGTCTTTCATGATGGACGGACCCGAAAAGTCCCCGATCAGAAGGTTTTGAACAAAAGCGCCGGGCCATGGCGGGTGACGCCCGGAAACCCGGTGATCCTCACCGCGCCGTGGGGTTTTTAGGGTGATGCGACGGGCAAAAACAGTGCGTTGGCGGCAGCGATTTTTCCAGCCGACCGCAAGCCGCCGGCCTCAATGACGCGACGGCGCTTTCAAGAGGTATTCCGGCCTCACATGGTGCATGGCACGAAAGATATTCCCCTTGATTTTGCGGTTCGAACGGTAGAGGCGCTCCAAGAGCCCCTTGATTTCCCCCCGCCTGGAGGTCCGGGCCGATGGGCAGGTATTTTCAAAGACCGGAAATTCCCGGCTGCGGGCGAAGCGCCGAATCAAATCCCCCTCGGCGAACGCCAGCGGCCGGATGACCTCGAAGCGCCCACCGAAAAAGGGCTGCAGCGGCTTCATCGTACTGATTTCACCCGCGTAGCAGATGTTGAGGAAAAATGTCTCGATGATATCATCCTTGTTGTGGCCCAACGCCAGTTTGTTGCAGCCCATTTCATCGGCAATCTCAAAGAGACGTCTGCGCCGCAGCCGCGAGCAGAGAAAACAGGGGTTTTCGCGATTTTCCGGGCTGTGCCCGCGCAGACCAAAATCGGTCAGTTCAACCCGCAGCGCAAGCCCCTGGGAAGCACAAAAACCCGCCAGCGGGTCGTTGAAGCCGCCGGCGAAGCCCGGATCGATGTAGACGGGAAAGATCTCGTAGGCGATGGGCACCCGCCGCTGGCGCTCCTGCAGGATCCACATCAGCGTCAGGCTGTCCATCCCGCCGGAGACCCCGATCAAGACCCGGTCACCGTCGGCAAGCATCCCGTAGCGGTGAAGGGCTTTGCCGACGGCCCGGTTGAGCGCCTTGAAGTTCCCCGCGGCCATCGGCTCCTCCGCCAAACAGGCTATTTTTCAGCTGTCTCGGGTTCCTTCTGGATAAAAACCTTGCCAGCCGCGATTTCCCGCAGGGAAACGACGATATCCTCGTTCTTGGGGGAGCTCACCAGGTATTCGGAGCCTTCCCGGATCTGTCGCACGCGCTTGGCTGCCATGTGCACCAGAAGGAAACGGTTGGGCACCCGCTTCATGCAGTCTTCAATGGTAATTCTCGCCAATTTTTTCACCTATTATCGGGCTGTTGTTTAAAGCTATTGAAATCGAAACTTTCACTTTTTTAACCCAATGGTCCGGCATTACAGAATATCCACCAGTTCGTAGGAACGCTTGCCCCCCGGGGCCAGGAGTAAAATCTCGTCACCGGGCTTTTTGCCCAAAATGGCCTTGCCCAGCGGCGAGGAAATCGAAATTTTGCCCCGGTCCACGTCCGATTCTTCCGGCCCGACCAGTTGGTACTCCACCGCTTCGGCGGTGTCAACGTTTTCAAGCAGAACCCGGGTGCCGAAGACCACCCGATCCTTGGGCAGTTTGGTCGGATCGATGATGTCGGCGCTGTTCAACTTGAAATCCAGCTCGCTGATCCGGCCCTCGATGAAGGCCTGGCGGTCCTTGGCAGCTTCAAACTCGGCGTTTTCGGAAAGGTCGCCGTGGGCGCGGGCCTCTTCGATGGCCTTGATGTTCTGGGGCCTGTCAACCGACTTGAGGCGTGCCAGTTCCTTTTTCAGGGCTTCATAACCTTCACGTGTGATGGGAATTCTTTGCAAAGCACTACTCCTGGAAATAAATGATTCGACTGTCTCGTTCAAGCTGCCTCTCTCACCCGGCGCAGCGCCCCAGCCTGCTGCATCCTCCGGCAAGCTGAACCGCGGCTGCGGCCCGCCTTCCGGTTCAGAGGTATTTTTCGGCCAGCACCTCGGCGATCTGAACGGCGTTGGTGGCCGCTCCCTTGCGGATATTGTCCGCCACGACCCACAGGTTGATGCCGTTTGGAACCGATTCATCCTGGCGAATGCGGCCCACCAGGGTCAGGTCCTGGCCGGCGGCCTCGATGGCCAGGGGGTAAAGATTTCGTTTGGGATCGTCGACTACCTTGACCCCGGGAGCCGATTCCAGCAGGGCGCGCACACCCGCGGCGGTGACCGGCTTAAGGGTTTCAACGTTGATGGCCTCGGAATGAGAGTAGAACACCGGCACCCGGACCGTCGTGGCGGTGATGGCGATGGTGTCGTCCTCCAAGATCTTGCGGGTTTCGTTGACCATCTTCATCTCCTCTTTGGTGTAGCCGTTGTCGTAGAAGACGTCGATGTGGGGGAGGCAGTTGAAGGCGATCTGATGCGGATAGACCTTTTTTTCGACTTCCATGGAATTGAACAGCGCCCGGGTCTGATCGGAGAGTTCGTCGATGGCCTTTTTGCCCGTACCCGAAACGGCCTGATAGGTGGCGATCACCAGCCGTTTGATGCCGTATTGTCGATGCACGGGGTTGAGGGCGACGACCATCTGAATGGTGGAGCAGTTCGGATTGGCGATGATGCCCTTGCGGGTGTAGCTGGCCACGGCATGGGCGTTGACCTCCGGCACCACCAGGGGGACCTCGGGGTCCATCCGCCAGGCACTGGAATTGTCCACCACGACGCAGCCGGCGGCGGCCGCAAGCGGTGCGAATTTTTCGCTGGTGCCGCCGCCGGCGGAGAAAATCGCGATATCGATCCCCTTGAAAGATCCCTCGGTCAGTTCCGCGACAGCGATATCTTCTCCGCGGAATTCGAGCTTGCGGCCCACCGATTTGCGGGTGGCCAGCAAGGTGAGGGACTTGATCGGAAAATTGCGTTCTTCCAGGCAGGCAATCATCTGATTGCCAACGGCGCCGGTGGCGCCGACCACAGCGACACGGAACTCTTTACCCGACATGGCCTGACTCCTGTTGCAGGTCGAAAAGGTTTTCAAACGGCCCGGTCCGCCAAAAGTTAAGGGTCGCGACAATAAATAATTCCACAATCTGGCGCCGGATTTTGGTTCGTCACCCAGGCACATTCGCCGGTGCATATCGGGATATGTGCCGGCGGATGTAACGCCGGTGACGTGCCAAAAGACAAGCCAGATGTGGAATTATTTCTTGCCGGGGCCCTGATATGGGGTATCGGTGCAACGGCTGAAGCCGGCGCCGAAGGCCCCATTTCTCTGGTCCGGGCGATTGCGGCGGCCCGCTGGCCTTCAATCACGCGCCCCGGAACGATTTCAGCGGTTTTCCAGAAACCCCAGCACGGCGGTGCCTGCCCGCACCTTGTCGCCCACCGCCACGGCAAGATCGGTCTCAAGCGGCAGGTAAACGTCCAGCCGCGAGCCGAAGCAGATCACGCCGAAGCGCTGGCCGCGCAGCATCCGCTGATCTTCGTGAACATAGCAAATGATTCGGCGCGCGATGAGCCCCGCCACCTGCACCACGCACAAATCCCACCCCCGGGGGCTTTCCATGAAAACCGCGTTGTGCTCGTTATCCCGGGACGCCTTGTCCAGGTGGGCGGAGAAAAACTTGCCGGGAAAATAGGTGATTTTTTTGACGGTGCCCTCTATCGGGGAGCGGTTCACATGCACGTTGAAGACCGACATGAAAATGCTGATCTTCCTGCACCGCCCGTCATAAAACGGCGTCTCCTGCAAGACCTCGGCGGCGATCACCTTGCCATCGGCCGGCGACACGATGGCCCCCGCCTTGGAGGGAATCACCCGGTCGGGGTCCCGGAAAAAAAAACAGACGCACAGGGTCGCCCCGAGACCCAACAGGGCCGGCAGGGCAAACCCCAGCAGGGCAAAGACCGCCGTTATAAAGGCGCCGGCCAGAATCATGGGCACGCCCGCCTTGGCGATCGGAAAGGCCGCCTGCGCGGGGGAATCGGACCAGCTGTAATCATTCATGGGAAAGCATCACGTCAAGGGAAGTTGCGTCCACCGACCACCCAGCGAAAAAACACAGGCAACCGCAAACCAGTCGGGGGAAGATACCCGAAGTATTCCAAAACGTCAACGAAAAGACCGGCCGGTGCTGGAGATTCATTGGTCTCAAGGCAAGCGCCCGGCCGCCGTCCCACGGTGTATCTCGGCATCCGATTTCCGGACATAGATCGGCCGTAGATCTCCCAGGGGCGCAGGCGTTCCCTCCACCAGCCGCCGCCACCCCAGCCAGGCCACCGACGAGGGCCGCAGCTGGTTCTGAAAATCCGGCACAAAGCAGGCCTTTTCACCCAACGCAGCCGCAATGAGATCCCGGTAGAGCAGTGCGCCGCTGCCCACGAAAAGGCATGTCTGCGTCACGTCCCGGACCGCCGCCAGCGGGTCCTGCACCTGGTCTGGGGTTTCGCGCAACAGGCTACCCGCAGCGAAACGAAAGCGTGCGCCATACACCTCTCCCCGGCGGGCATCCATCATCACCACCACGGGCGATCCCGGGCGGGGGTGCTGCCAGGCCAGGGCCTCCAGGGTTGCAACCCCCACCAGTGGTTTTCCCAGGGCCGCCGCCAGCCCCTGGAGGGTGCTGATGCCGATCCGAAGCCCGGTGAAGGAGCCGGGTCCCAGGCTCACGGCAAAACCGTCGACGGACGCCAGCGGAACCTTTGGGCGCGCCAGAACCTCCCGGATCATGGCCATCAGATGAAGCGAGTGGGTTTCCCGGCTGACCAGCAGAATTTCGGCCAGCAGCCGCTCGTTTTCCATCAGGGCGACCCCGCAGCCTTGGGCTGCCGTATCCACCGCCAGCAGTTTCATGCCCCCTCCCGGGCCGCTGCGATGGGTTCGGTGGATTTGCCCCGGGTTTGCAGGCCTCCCCTGGTGGGCGCCCCCGGCTGACGGTGGCCGGCGCCCATGTCAGCGCGCGGCATTTGCGGCCGGTCGACGGTTTCTGACGCGGGCTTTGCGGACGGGGGCCGGAACCGAGGCCTCCTCCAGCGCCACGGCCAGAACCTGGTCCATGTGGGCCACCGGCACGAACTTGATTTTGCGCTTGACGTTGGTCGGCAGTTCGCTGAGGTCCTTGCGGTTTTTCTCCGGCATCACGATGGTGCGGATACCCGCCCGCAGGCCGCCCAGGGCTTTCTCCTTTAGGCCGCCGATGGGCAAGACGCGACCGCGCAAGGTGATCTCCCCGGTCATGGCCACATCCTTGGCCACCGGCCGCCGGGTGAGGGCCGAAATCAGGGCGGTGGCCATGGCGATCCCGGCCGACGGCCCGTCCTTGGGGATCGCCCCGGCCGGCACGTGGATGTGCACGTCCAGATTGTCCAGAACGGTTTCCCTGACCTTGAAGACTTTCAGGTTGGCACGCGCATAGGTCATCGCCGCCCGCGCCGATTCCTGCATCACCTCCCCCAACTGACCGGTGACGATCAGTTCCCCCTTGCCGCCGAAAAGGGACACCTCCACGTAGAGGACCTCGCCCCCCACCTGGGTCCAGGCCAGACCGGTGGCCAGCCCCACCTGGCTCTCCTCCTGGTCCATTTCGGGGTAAAACTTGGGAATCCCCAGCAGCTTGGAGAGGTTGGCGCGGGTCACCAAAAACTTCTTCTTGTCGCCCTCGGCGACTTTGCGGGCGACCTTGCGGCAGATGGTGCCCAGTTCGCGTTCGAGGTTGCGCAATCCCGCCTCGGAGGTGTACTCGGTGATGATCTGACGCAGGGCCCCGCCGCTGATGGTCAGCTGACCGAGTTTGAGCCCGTTTTCCTTCAACTGCCGGGGCAGCAGATAGGCCTCTGCGATCTCCTGCTTCTCATCCTCGGTGTACCCCGAGAGGGTGATCACCTCCATCCGGTCCAGGAGCGCCGAGGGAATGGTGTCGGTGAGGTTGGCCGTCAGGATGAACATCACGTTGGAAAGGTCGAAGGGCAGGTTCAGGTAGTGGTCGCTGAATTCGGAGTTCTGCTCGGGGTCCAGGGCCTCCAGCAGGGCCGAGGAGGGATCGCCGCGGAAGTCGTAGCCCAGCTTGTCGATCTCGTCCATCATGAAAACCGGGTTGTTGGTGCCGCATTGCTTCAAGCCCTGCAGGATGCGCCCCGGCATGGCGCCGATATAGGTGCGGCGATGGCCGCGGATTTCGGCTTCATCGCGGATGCCGCCCAGGGAGATCCGGACGAACTTGCGTTTCAGGGCCCGGGCGATGGCCTGTCCCAGGGAAGTTTTACCGACCCCCGGGGGTCCGACAAAACACAGGATGGGTCCCTTCATCTTGGGGTTGAGCTTGCGCACGCTGAGATACTCGAGAATCCGGTCCTTCACCGGCGCCAGGCCGTAGTGATCCCGGTCGAGAATCTCCTTGGCCTTGGCGATGTCGATCACATCCTTGGTGGCTTTCTGCCAGGGCATCTCCACCAGCCAGTCCAGATAGGTCCGGATCATGGTGGATTCGGCCGCTTCGGGGTGCATCTGCTCCAGGCGTTTGAGCTGACGCTGGGCCTCCTCGGCGGCGGGCTTGGGCATCCGGGCTTTTTTGAACTTCTTGCGGTACTCGTCGACTTCCTGGGTTTTATCGTCCAGATCGCCCAGCTCGCGATGAATGGCCCGCACCTGCTCCCGCAGAAAATAATCCCGCTGGCTTTTGGAGATCTCGTCGCGCACATCCGACTGGATCTTGGCCTGCATGGAGGATAGATCCACTTCCCGGGATAGGAGTTCGTTGACCTTCTTGAGCCGCTCCTGGGAATCGACCATCTCCAGCAGCGCCTGGGACTCCTCGATCTTGAGTTTCAGGTTGGAGGCCACCAGATCGGCCAGGCGCCCCGGGTCTTCGATGCTCTCCAGGATCGTACCCACATCGTTGGTCAACTCCCCGCGCAGGGCCAGGATCTTTTCGCTGCTCTCGCGAACGTTGCGCATCAGGGCTTCGATTTCGAGATCCGCCGGCTTGGAGGGCTCTTCTTCCAGCAGCTCTATTTTGACCCGGTAATAGGAGGTCTTGCGGACATAGCGCACGATCCGGGCGCGCCCCAGACCCTGCACAAGCGCTTTCATCCGGCCATCGGGCAACTTGAGCATCCTCAGGATCCGGCCGACGGTGCCCACCCGGTAGATCTCGTCGGCCTTGGGGTTTTCCAGTGCGGGTTGTTTCTGGGTGGCCAGAAAGAGGAAGCGGTCCTGAGCCATGGCCTCCTCCACCGCCCGCACCGACTTCTCGCGGCCGATGAAAAGCGGCAGCAGCATGTCGGTAAAAATCACCACGTCCCTGACCGGAAGCATCGGCAAAACATCGGGGAGGTCCTTGAAATCTTCGCTTTCCTCGATGATGCTGATTAAATCGTCCCTGTCACTTTCAGCCATGCTCGCTCCTATGGGGGATTTTGACCCTTTTCGGTGAAAACTTCGGAGACCTCCCCGCGGTTGTCCGCCAAAAGGGTTTGATTCAACAAATTTTTATAATAAGACTTTTATGCCTTCTGACAATGATTCAGATAGGATTTTTTGCCCGGACCTTACAATATTGCCAACCGATATGCAATTGGCACCGCCAATCAAGGCGCAGCCGGCGCCTGTCGATAGAAACCCTTGAGACGCGGGCCGCCTGCGGACCGAGCCCCATGGAGGCGCTGACGGACTTTCCGCCCTCCATCCACACCGCCATTCAAAAAGGACAGACCCCGCAACGATGCCATTACCCATCGCCCCCGAACTTCCGGCCTTTATTCTGGGTGCCTGTATCGGCAGCTTTCTCAATGTCTGCATCTACCGCATACCGCTCGCCCGATCGATCGTCTCCCCGGGCTCCATGTGCCCGCGCTGCGGAAGCCCGATTCGCTTCTACGACAACATCCCGATTTTGAGCTACCTCTGGCTGAAAGGCCGCTGCCGCCAATGCCAGGCCCGGGTGTCGCCCCGCTACCCCCTGGTGGAGCTCCTGACCGCCCTGCTTTTCACGGCCGTTGCCCATCGCTTCGGCGTCTCCATCGAGGCCGCGATTTACATGGCATTCAGCGCGGCGCTGGTGACCATCACCTTTATCGACATCGACCACCGCATCATCCCGGACCGGATTTCCCTGCCCGGCATTGGGCTGTGCTTCCTGGCGGCCCTGACCCTGCCCCACATGGGCTGGCAGGCGTCCCTGCTGGGCATTGTGGTTGGCGGCGGCAGCCTTTTTGTGGTAGCCTGGACTTACAGCATGCTGACCGGAAAGGAAGGCATGGGCGGCGGCGACGTCAAACTGCTGGCCATGATCGGCGCGCTCTTGGGATGGCAGGGGGTGATTTTCACCATATTTTCGGCCTCATTGCTGGGCACCGTGGTCGGGCTGGGGGTTATGGTGCATGCCCGCAGCAACCTCAAACTGGCGGTTCCCTTCGGCCCCTTCCTGGCCACCGGCGCCTTGGCCTATATTTTCATGGGCCGCGAACTGGTGGCCTGGTATTTTGGATTGATGCGCTAGACGCTCTGGGGAGAATCGCCCCACTTCCGGCGGGCTGCCATCCCGGACGACAGGAACCTTAAACCCATGCGCCTTGCGGTCTTATCCGACATCCACGCCAACCTCGAAGCGTTCCAGCAGGTTCTAAAGGACATCGACCGGGCCGACATCGACGCCGTCGTCAGCCTGGGGGACAACATCGGCTACGGGCCGGATCCCAACGCGGTGATCGACCTGCTCCAGCAGCGCCGGATCCCCTCGGTAATGGGAAACCACGAACTGGCGGTGGTCAGCCCCCGGCATCTGGGCTGGTTCAACCCCCTGGCGCGCCGGTCCCTGCGCTGGACCATCGAGAGGCTTTCAGAGCCATCCCGGGACTTCATCAGCCGCCTGCCGGGGGTTTTGACGCTTTACGGCTTGCGGTTTGTCCACGGCTTCCCGCCGCGGGCGATCACCACCTACCTTTTCCAGGTTTCGCCGCAGCGGATCTTGAACACCTTCCAACGCCTCTCGGAGCCCCTCTGCTTCATCGGTCACACCCACGACCTGGAACACCTGGAATACGACGGTCACGACGTCTCACGCCACCCCCTGCGGGAAGGCGGCGTCGCGCTTCGCCCGGAAAACCGCCACATCCTGAACATCGGCGCCGTCGGCCAGCCGCGCGATGGCGACAACCGGGCCAAATACGTGATCTGGGACTCCCTTGAAAAGGTCCTCACGGTGCGTTTCTTGGCCTACGACATCGCCAAGGTGGTACGAAAAATCAAGGCCGCCGGGCTCCCCGAAGCCCATGCCGATCGGCTTTGGTGAGCGCCACCCCAAAAAGCGCGGGATTGGCCCCAGGACCCGCCCCGCAAAAGAAAAACCGCCATGCAGACCATTGGAAAATACCGCATCCGCGGCCTTCTCGGACGCGGCGCCATGAGCCGGGTCTACCGGGTTGAAATCCCCACGATTCGAAAGACAGTGGCCCTCAAGCGCCTGGAACCGGACCCTATGCTGGTGGCGTTGATGGGCGCTGAAAAAATCCGCCGCTTGTTCGTTTCCGAGGCGGTCACGATGGCGGGCCTGCGGCACCCCAATGTGGTCGCCGTCTGGGACTTTGGCGAAACCCAAGGGATCCCCCACTACCTCATGGAGCATTACAGCCACAACCTCGGCGAGATGATCGGGGAATCCTACCGTGTGGAACGCCCGTCGCGTGCGATACCGGTGGACAAGGCGCTTCACTACCTCCGCGGGGTGCTAAGCGGGCTCGCCTGCCTGCATTACGCCGGCATCGTCCATCGCGACATCAAGCCCTTCAACATCCTGATCACGGAGCAGGACACGGCCAAGATATGTGATTTCGGTCTTTCCAAGCTGAGGGGGGAAACGTTTGCGGGACCGCAGCAGCTAAAGGTCGGCTCGCCCTGGTATGCGGCTCCGGAGCAGGAGGCCGACCCGAACGCCGCGGGATTCAGCGCCGATGTCTTTTCGGCGGGGGTGATGTTCTACCGGATGCTGACCGGGGTCCTGCCCATGGCGGAGCCCATGCCTCCCAGCCGGCAGCACCCCGACCTTGACGCCATCTGGGACGCGTTCATCCTCAAGGCCATTGCCCCGAACCCGGATGCGCGCCATGGCGACGGCCGCCAAATGTTGGCGGCTTTGGCCGATCTTGAAACCCACTGGGAAAAGCGCAAAGAAGCGGTCTGTCGCCTGCCACCCGACCCCCCGGGTCAATCCCCGACCGCGAAGCACGCGCCGCGGATACTGCGAAAAACGCCGCGCAAGGTGGCCCCAAAAGAGGCGCTGGCGTTTTTCCGGCTCGATCCCCTCTGGCGGCCCCTCAGCATCAGGCCGCGAGCTTTCAGGCAGAAAAGCGCGGGCATCATCCTGGACGCCGAAAGCGGCCTGGTGTGGCAAACTGCCGGCACACCCTACCCCCTGACCTGGCATCAGGCCGCAGCCTACGTGGAGCATCTGAGAGCCGAAGGCTTCGGCGACAGGCAGAACTGGCGCCTGCCGACGGTGGACGAACTGCTTACGCTGGTGACCGATCTCCCCCGCAACCGCGATTTCTGCCTGGACCCGGTGTTCGACCCCGAACAGCGCTGGGCGTGGAGCGCGGACCGGCGGTCTTTCGTGGCAGCCTGGTGCGTCAGCTTCGATCTGGGGTACGTATCCCCCCAGGACTTCACCGACCTGAACTTTGTGCGCGCGGTGGCCGACGCTTGACACCCTCGGCGGGCAGGACCAAAATCAGGCCAGGGCCGCCAGGGCCGCCGTGTAATCCGGCTCCTCGGCGATCTCCGGCACCTGCTGGGTATAGCCCACCGTTCCTTTTTCATCCACAATCACCACGGCGCGGGACAGCAGGCCCTTCAACGGGCCTTCTGCAATGGTCACCCCGTAGCGCTCACCGAAGCTCCCGGTGCGAAAATCAGAGACCGATACGACTTCGTTGAGGCCTTCGGCGCCGCAAAAGCGGGCATGCGCGAAGGGCAGGTCCCTGGAGACGCACAGTACCACGCAGTTCTCCAGTTTGCTGGCCTCCTGGTTGAAGCGTCGCACCGAGGTGGCGCACACCGGGGTGTCAACGCTGGGAAAGATGTTCAGCACCACCCGCTTGCCCTTGAAATCGGAAAGGTTGACATCGGAAAGGTCCGTTTTGGTCAGGGTGAAGTCCGGCGCCGGAGCGCCAACCTTCGGCAGATCGCCCTGGGTGATGATTGGTGTGCCTTTGAAGGTGATTTGGGCCATGGTTTATCCTTTCTCTGATGTTAGGGCCGGTAACTGCCGGTCAGGGTCTCAATGGTCTTGGCGCTGGAGGCTTCTTGCAGCAGACTGAGCGCGGCGCCGAGAACCTCCAAATGCCGTTTACGGTCCCCCGGCGGTCCCAGGGGACGTCCCATCACGTGCGGGGTCAGCAGCACCCGGGGCAGATGCATCTTTTCAAGCTGGGCGCGGAACACTTGGCTGGCAACGATCACCGTCGCGATCCCGCTGGCTTCCATCAGTCTGGCGACATGTCCGACCGACATGTGACAGACCGGTCAGACGGGTACCAGCAAGAGGGCCTCGACCTCTTTTTCCTGGAGCAGGGCCACCCATTGGGGCCCGCTTTGCTTCAACAGCCGGATCTGGGAGCAGACTCCCATGAAGGCGTAGGCCGCGTCGGTCAGGGCCCCGATTTTACCCTCGGCCCGCAGCTGACGCAGGCCGTCAATGGGCAGGACAACATTGTGGTCGGCCTGGGCGCCGCGAATATCGTAGCCTCCGTGGCGCACCCGCAGGCGCTGGGGCGGGGTGTCGAAAGGGATGGCTGAAAGGGTCGGCGGCGCCTTGATTATCTCCATGATCTTGGCAACCGCCATCTCCTGGGTCATGTCGGCGATTCCCAGCGGCCGGGGGTCGTCCCCGGCCACGAAGTGCCCGCTGGAGGAGATCAGCGCCATGCGGGCCGCGGTGAGCGGTTTGGCCAGCACCGTGAAGGGGCCGTCGTCGTAGGCGAACTGTTTGGCCTCGGCATAGCCCCTGGCCTGCCATTCCAGGACGTGGTCGATCACGCGGCCAAAGTCGCCGTCGTCCAGGGCCGCGCCCAGTTTCAAGAGAAGCAGCCGGAAAAACTCGGCCGCCTCCTGATCCGGCAGGCTCTTCAAAAACTTGAAGTTCAGGTCAGTGCGCGACCCATAAGCGAAGGAATCTTTGAACTCCGTCAGGCTTTCGCTTTGGGAGGAGGATGTCGTCATGGCGCCTCCATTGGGGTGTGAACTGTCGGTCTAGGCACGTGTAGGTCTCAAATCTTAAGATCGGCATGGCGGAGGTACGGTCAAGCGCACCAGGGGCCACCGGTCGCTGCCGGCGGCCCGTCAATCAGGCCAACGGGCGGGAGGTGCTGCTTGAAGGCGACCCAGCGCCTGCACGAACGCCGGGGGGCGTTTCAGGGTTTGTAGTTGGCGATATCCTGGACGAAGCTTTCAAAATCGTGCCAGCGCAGAAAGCGGGATATCATCTCCCCCACCTTGTCGGCCGTGTCCACCCGATAACGACCGCTGGCATCGCGGCCAGCAAGGGCCTTGGCGTTTCTCACAATCGCCTGCAAGCTCTCGGCGGTCATCTCGACAACCGCATTTACCGCTATCGTCTCCCTCGTTTCCTCTGGCATGGAGCAGCCCCTTTCAAAACGCAGCGGACATTAATCCCGATCGACTGACGGACCTCAGCGCCAAGCCCGCCGCTGGCCGACGTAGCCTTCAGCGCAGGCCGGCGCGACCGTCGTCACAGGGTTCGCCGCCGTCCTCCAGGCGGGAGTGTTCGGCGGTCTGGGAAACCCCGCAGACCGGCAGCGGGTCGATCGGCTTCATCGGCTGGCCGCAGCAGACGGGCGCCTGCTCGGCATCTCCTTCATTTTGCCGTTGACATTTCGGACACTCGTAAGTAATCCCAGCACTCATGGCATTCTCCTCAAAAACCCGGTTTAATGGGGTCCCGCGGCCGGGACGGTGAAAATGCCTTAGGACCTCCAAAGATCTTTACACCAAAAAATAGGCAAACCCCGTTGCCTTGTCAATCCCGCGGGTTTTCCCCCAAACCCGCTGGGACCTAAATTCCCTATCAATCTCGCGTCCCCTTGTTTTTGACATTTCGCTGACAATTGTGTCATTAGAAGTCTTAAACGCTTGCCCTACCCCACGCCCCCGACAGGGGGCCGGCACCCCGCAGAGCCGGTCGGGGCGCCAGTGCCTCGCCCGCCGCCCCGGTGCCGGGCGTGGTGAACCGGCGGCCGCGCATCGCAATCCCCCAACCCGAAAGGAGAGAACCCTATGGCCAAAAAAATTCTGATCGCGATCGACGATTCTGAAAACGCCCGACGGGCGGCCGCATTTGTCGCCCAAACGTTCACGCCCGACAGCCGCATCACGCTTTTCAGCGTCCTGCCCGACACGGCTTCCATTTGCGAAATGGACAGCCCCGAACTCACCCCCTATTTTGTAACCCAGCAGACCTCTTTTTGCACCATCGAAGCCAAAAAGCGCGAACTGATCGAAAACGCCCTGGCCGGTGCCAAAAAAGACCTTCTGGCCGCGGGCTTCGACGCTGACGCCATCAAGATCAAAATGGAAGCCAAGAAAAAGGGGATCGCGCAGGACATCGCCGCCGAGGCGCAGACCGGTTACGATGTCGTGGTTCTCGGCCGGCGGGGCATCTCGGGCATCAAGGAGTTTTTTTTGGGCAGCATATCGCAGAAGGTCATCAATGCCGTAAAGGACGTATCGGTGGTATTCGTCAATTGATGGCACCATCGACGGGAGCCTGGAAAGCCTGGCGGTAGCCAGCAATCGGGCGCAACGTCTCCCGGGTCAGCGGCAGCCGCTCGTGGCCGCCGATGATCAGGATTCCACCGGGAGCCAGAACGCCCAGCACCTTCGCAAAAGCCTCGGACCTGCCCGGTTCCGCCAAGTAGGTAAGGATCGAGTTGCGCAGAAAAATGAGATCGTACGGGCCGCCCGGCGGCCCGGCGCGCAGGTCATGCATCCGCCAGAGGATGCCTTGTCTGATGGCGGGGCGCACCACCCAATGCCGCCCGCCGCGCAGCATCGTCAGCCCCGCGGCGCGCTCGGCAGGCCTCATTTCCCGGAGGCTGGCGGCAGCGTAAACACCCCGGCGGGCGGCCGCCAGATGATCGGGGTTCAGATCGGAACCCAAAAGCTCCAGAACGGCGTTCATCCCGGACGCTTGCGATGCCAATAGGGTCCAAAGAATCTTGAATGAGTAAGTTTCCTCGCCACGGGCGCAGCCGGCCGACCAGACCCGATACGAGGCCCCAGGCGGCCGGGCGCCCACCCACTGCGGCAGCTGCGCCTGGAGGGTATCCCACAAGCGCCGGTCCCTGAAAAACCGGCTGATGGGAACCGTTAGGCATTTTTCGCACGCGCTCCTGACGGCCGCATCCGCCGCCAGGCAGGCCAGGTAGGTGCTCATCTCCCGGCAGCCCAGGACCTGCATGTGCCGGACGATGCGTTTTTTTGCCCCCTTGCGCACCTTGCGGTAGCCGGACCAACTGAAACGGAGTAATTCCAGAAGGCTTTGGAAGTGACCATCATCCATCAGGGCCGTCCTCGGAAAACCCAAGTGCCCGGGGAAAAAAAGCCGGGAAACGGCCTGCCGGCCGCTGCCTGTGGGCCGACCCGAAGCCTGCGCGTTCGAGGACGGCCCTGCGGGAGCGCCCCGCCAGCACACCCGCCTTCCCCGCTCCATCCAGCGGCTCGAACCACACGGCGGGGCAGCCGCTGCGTCCCCCGGTACCATTTTCGTGCTTAGCGGGTGAGGGCGCAGAAGGCAAGCGCTGTCTTAAAGGCGGATCTCTGCCGCAACACCCCCGCGGGGTGAGGCGCCGCCGGCCAGCCGCGCCCAGGCGTGCTCCAAAGCCATTTCGCAACCATCGAAAGGGGACAGCATGAAGGCAATCCTGGATGAATTCCAGCTGACCGGCGAACACTCCGGCGTCGGCAGCGGGGCGTGGTTGGCCGCCGAAGGGCGGACCCTGGAGGTTCGCTCCCCCATTGATAACGGGGTGATCGGGCGCGTTCGCACCGCCGCCCGTAGCGATTATGAAACCGTGATCAGCCGCGCACAGAAGGCCTTTGAAAGCTGGCGCACGGTTCCGGCCCCCAAACGCGGCGAAATCGTGCGCCAGATCGGGGAAGCCCTCAGAGCCCACAAGCAGGAACTGGGCGCACTGGTGAGCCTCGAAGTCGGCAAGATCCGGGCGGAAGGCGCGGGTGAAGTCCAGGAAATGATCGATATCGCCGATTTCGCGCTGGGGCAGTCCCGTATGCTATACGGGCTGAGCATGCACAGCGAGCGCCCGGACCACCGCATTTACGAGCAGTGGCATCCGCTGGGCCCGATCGGGGTGATCACGGCCTTCAATTTCCCGGTGGCGGTCTGGGCGTGGAACGCCATGATCGCCCTGGTGGCCGGAAACACCGTGGTCTGGAAGCCCTCCTCAAAAGCCGCCTTAAGCGCGATCGCCGCCACCAAGATCGTCTGGGAGGTGCTGGAGCGCCAGGATCTGCCCCAGGGGATCGTGAACCTCGTGGTGGGCGACCGCGAGGCCGTCGGAGAGCCCCTGGCCCACGACCGCCGCCTTCCGCTGATCTCCGCCACGGGCAGCGTCGCCATGGGCCGTGAGGTGGCACGCGCGGTGGCGGGCCGGCTGGGCCGCAGCCTGCTGGAGCTGGGCGGCAACAACGGCATCATCGTCACCCCCAGCGCCGATTTCAAGCTGGCCGTGCCGGCCATTGTTTTCGGCGCCGTCGGCACCGCGGGCCAGCGCTGTACCAGCACGCGGCGCCTGATCATCCATGAGTCGATCTACGAGGCCCTCTCGGCCGCCCTGGTCCAGGCCTACCGCCAGGTGACGGTGGGCAACCCCCTTGCGGCCGGCACCCTGATGGGGCCCCTGATCGACCGGGCCGCCGTCCGCAGCATGCAGGACGCCCTGGAACGCCTGGAGTCCGAGGGCGGCAAAATCCTTTACGGCGGGCGCCCGCTGACCGAGCCGCCCTTGGATACCGGCACCTACGTCGCGCCCTGCATCTGCGAGGCCCGGGCGGACACCCCGGTGGTGGCCGAGGAGACCTTTGCGCCGATTCTCTTCCTCATGCGCTACCGCAGCCTGGAAGAGGCCGTGGCGATTCACAACCAGGTGCCCCAGGGGCTTTCCTCGGCCATCATGACCACCGACCTGCGCGAGGCCGAATTTTTTTTGAGTCAGCGGGGAAGCGATTGCGGTATTGCCAACGTCAACATCGGGACATCGGGTGCGGAAATCGGCGGGGCCTTCGGTGGCGAAAAAGACACCGGCGGCGGCCGGGAGGCCGGCTCGGATGCCTGGAAGACCTACATGCGGCGCCAGACCAATACGATCAACTGGTCCAGCCGACTGCCCCTGGCCCAGGGCATCAGGTTCGACATCGGCATCGAGGACTCCGGGCAATGACTGGTGCTAATTGAGGATGTACCGGGCGGGGTTGACCGGGACCCCGCTCAGCAGCACCTCGTAGTGCAGGTGCGGCCCCGTGCTGCGGCCGGTGTTGCCCACCTGGGCGATGACCTCGCCGCGTTTGACCTTATCCCCCGCCTTCTTCAAGATCTTGCTCAGATGCCCGTAGCGGGTGACGAAACCGTGGCCGTGCTGGATGGTGAGCATCTTGCCCATCAGCCCCTTGGGGCCTGCAAAGGTGACCCTGCCATCGGCCGGCGCGATCACCGGGGTGCCCTGACGGGTGGCGATATCCAGTCCGGCGTGAAACTGGCGGGTGCCGGTGAAGGGGGATTTGCGGTATCCAAAGCGGGAGGTTACCCACCCGCTGGTGGGCCGGATGGCCGGTGTGGCGGCCAGCAGGTTGGCCTGAGCCTCGATTTTGGTTTTCAGGCTTTCAAAGCCTTCCCTCTGCTTGACTATCGCTGACTGGAGCACTTTGACCTGATCGTGCATCTCGCGCAGGATGCTGCTGTCGATTTCCCCCGGGGAAAGATTGGTGTCCAGATCATCCGGAACGGCCCCGCCGACACCGAACGGGCTGCCGGTCTCCTCGGCCAGTTCACAGTTGGCGATGACGCGTATCTTGCTTTCGAACTGGGCCAGCTTCAAAAGCTCGGCCTTGAGGGCATTGATCTCTTCGGCGAAGGTGAGAATTCGGCGTCGCTGGCGCGTAACCTCCTCCCGCTGGGCGGAGAGATGGGTTTTCAGCTGCCGGTTGTCGCTTTCCGTCCGTCTGAGATCGAAATAGCTGCAGGAGAGCGCCGTCAAAGCCACCACGAAAACCGCTGCCAGCAGGCCTGCCAACCAAAGCATGGCCCTGGGCACACTGGCCTGCCGAATCGGAGCGCCGCAATCACTCACCACATAGACGGTCAATCGTTTTTTCATACTTTACTTTACTTCAAGGATTGCGCTGAATTAGGCGACTTATCGACCGCTTTTCGGCATGGCTGAAAAAGCAATCTGGGTGCCACCCGTGCTTTTGCCCATAGCGCGCCGCGATGCCGGCCCGAAGCCCGCCTGGCCGCCAGCCATCGCTTGAATTTCCGCAAGATCCCAAGCCGCTCAGCCCCCGCCGTCACCTTTTGCAGACTGCCGGAAGCACTTTTACTCACGGACCGGCCCGGAGGGGGCTGGAGGTTTCCAGAACGCCCAAATTATGGTAATTTCCAGACCATCCAACCCAGGAGGACAGACACCATGGCCACCCGCCGCGATCACCCCCTGAAAGGGGCGCTTCAAGCTGTCAGCGACGATTTGAAGAAAACCGGCGAACTGCTGGGGCTGCCGCCCGAGGGTCTGCTGAAGGATTGGCTGGAGACCCTCAGGGCGCGTTTGCTGCCGCGCCTGTCGGGAGAATTGCCGCTGGTGGCCGCGATTTGCGGCGGCGGCTCATCCGGCAAGTCGACGCTCTTCAACGCCTTGGTGGGCAAAGCGGTTTCCACGGTGGGCGGGCGGGCCGGCCTTAATCGGCGGGTGCTGCTGTGTTCGCACCCCAGCCTTTTCCAGCGCGAGGGCCTTCTAACGCTGCTCTTTCAACCCTTCGGCTGCCTGCCCGGCCCCCTGGGCGACCCGGCCGACCTGGCCGTCCCCGGCTGCCCGCTGTATGTCGCTAGCGAGCGGGTTTCCGCCGACCTGCTGCTGATGGACACGCCGGACTTCGACACCGGCGCCCGCGGGGTTTACGTCAACCGCGAAACCTCCCGCCAGGCCCTGGAGACGGCCGACGTTTTGATCTACATCTTCACCAACGCCAACTACAACAACCGCGACAACACCGATTTCCTGGCCGATGAGCTGACCCAGGTCGGCACCAAGAAATGTTTCCTGGTCTACCGTGTCTACCCCACCTTCAAGGCCGAGGAGGTCCGTGAACATGCGACCACGGTGGCCCGCAACCTCTACGGGCAGGATGCCCCAAACCAGGTCATCGGCGTCTACCGGGCCGATGAGAGCAACGCCGTGGCCAGCGGTGAAGCGCCCATGATCTTGAGCCCCCTGGATCCGGGGGCCCCGCCCCTGGCCGATGCCCTTCGGGCCCTGGACCCGCGCAAGCTGCAGCCCGAGCTGATGGCCTCGATGCTGGCCGACACCCTGGCCCAGGCCGCCGCCTTCTCCGAGCGCCTGGCGCTCTCGCGCCAGGCGCTGGCGCTTTACCGCGACGCCCTGCGCACCGCCCAGAGCCACAGCGTCCAGCAGGCCCTGCGCCATTTCCCCACCGATCGCCTGCTCAAGCGCTTTGCCAAGATATGGCTGCAAACCGACCCGCCCCACATCAAGCTGCTGCGCAAGACCGGAACGGCCATTGAATGGCCCTACCGCGGGGTGCTCAAGATCGTCAAGCGCCTGCGCAAAGGCCGGGCTGGCGCTTCACCATCGGCCAAAGACGGCCTCCGCCGGCAGTTGGAGGAGGATCTGCTGAGCGCCGTGCATGACCTCTACCGCCAGGCTGTGGGCCCCTGGCTCGAGGTCACGGCCACAGTTCAGGATGCGGCCGGGAAACAGATGGCGGCCATCGCCAAGACCCTGGCGGCGGCCCCCGAAAACGCGCATGCCCTGATGGGCGGCCGGGTTCGAATGACGCCCGCCGATCAGCCGGGGCTGGCGGCCTTCAAGGTCCCGACCCATCCGGCGCTTTCAGCCGAACAGGAGCGCCTCAGATCCCTGGAGTGGTCCACCACTCTGCAAACCCTGCTGACCCGCAAGGAACTGACCCAATTTATTTCCCCCGAGGTGGAAAACAGTCTAAGACAACTGGCCGATCAGTTTCGCCGCCAGATGGGCCTGCGCGACAAGCTCTGGCAGACGGTGGCGGCCTTTCTCAACGTTCTGCCGGCGACCGCGGCCGTCACCTACATCCTCTCGACCGGGGACCCGATCGGAGCGGCAGGCATCAAGGTCAAGCTGACGGGCTTTTTCGGGTTGCATGACCTTTACGCGCTGATTGCCATACCGGCCACTTCCGGCATGAAAAGCGCCGACCGCCGGCTGCTGGAGACCATGCTGGCCCCCATTGCGCGCGCCTGGTTGAGCGACAAGGCCGAGACCGTGCAGAAAATCCTGGAAGAGAACCTGACCGGCGCGCTCATTGCGCGCGCCACCCAAATACTGGACGACAGCCGAGACACCCTGGCCGCCGTCGACGATCACCTGCGGCAGTGCAGAAAGGCAGCGCCCCCCGAATGGCAAACAACCGGATAGCGGCAACCCTCAAAGCCAGCGGCATCATCGAAACCCATCGCCACGCCCTGCAACGGCTGCAAGGCGCCCTGACGGCCTGCCCCTTGTGGTCGCCGGGGGTGGCGCTGCAAAGACAGTGCGCCGAGGCCGGCCAGATGATCGACAAGCTGGTGGCGCGCCTGGAGCGCAAGCTCGTGGTGACCCTCATCGGGCCCACCGGGTCGGGAAAATCCACCCTGCTAAACGCCCTGGCCGGCGTCGACGATTTGTCAGTCACCGGTCACCGGCGGCCCACCACGCGCCAGGCGGTGGTCTTTTGCGGCGCCCGGGACGACGCCGACCAGCTGGTGGCGCAACTGGGGGCCGAGGCCGTCAGCGTGGTCACCAGCCAGGCGGCCCAGGCACTGACGCAGTCCATCCTGATCGACACCCCGGACATGGACAGCACCGAGCAGGAAGCGCACATTCCCATCATCCGCAAGGCCCTGGGGCTATCGGACATCCTGATCTGCGTTTTCAACGCCGAAAACCCCAAGCGCCGCGACCACGTGGATTTTCTGGCGCCCTATGTCCGCATGTTCCAGGGGGAGGCCGTGATCTGCGTCATCAACCGCTGCGACCGGCTGGCGGAGGCGGAACTGCGGGAGGTGATCGTGCCGGAGTTCAGCGACTTTATCCGCAGCGCCTGGCAGCGGCCGGTGGAAAAGATCTTCTGCATATCCGCCCGCCGCCACCTCCAGGACCCGGACTGGGACCCCGGGGCGCCCCCGCGGCATGATTTCGACCAGTACCCCAAGCTGCACGCCATGATTTTCGGCGCCTTCAACCGCCCGGGCTTCGTCGTGGATCAGCGCCTGCAAAACGCCGCGGCTCTGCGTGATTACATCGAAACCGAAATTCGGGGGGAAATTCAAAAAGACCGCCCGGCCCTGGAGGAGGCCCTCAAAAAAATGGCGGCGGCCGAAAAGGACGGCGTCGGCGCCGCCCTGACCAGTCTGTACCGCGAAACGCCCGGACAACTGCTGGGGGTCAATGTGCGCCTCTACCAGCTGCTCGCCCACCGCTGGACCGGGCCGGTGGGCTGGTTGGTCGCGCTCTGGGCGCGGGTCCTGGTTTTCGGCACAGGGGTAGCCGCCATGCTGCGCTTGGGCAACCCGCTGCGCCAGCTGTGGGGGGCGGTGGCAACCGTCAGCCACTACCGCAAGGCCCGATCGGCCGTGGCCGACAGCGAGGCGGGCAAGGGCCTGGACCAGGCCCTACTGGGCTACCGCCTGAGCCTCCTGAAGCGCTGGCCGGAGATTGCCGAACTCCTGGTGCGCGGCCGCTTCGCACCTGAAGCGCGCGATGTCGCAGGCGTCCTGCCCGAGCCCGAGGAGCTGGCCTCAGAGCTGGGCGCCCTCTGGAACGGCGCCCTGGAGCGCGCCCTGGAAAAGGCGGCCAAAAAGCTCAGCGGCGTTTTCATCCAGGTTCTCTTCAACCTCCCCATCCTAGCCCTACTCTGCCATGTGGGCTGGATCACGGCCAGCAACTATTTTTCCGGCCACTACCTCTCCGGGGATTTTTTCCTGCACGCCTTCGTAACGCTCCTGATCGCGCTGTTGCTGGCGTTTTTCGTTTTCCAGGTCATCACCCGCGCCACGGCCAGCCCCGAGCGCCTGGCGCAAGGCGCCTTCGAGGGGCTCCAGCAGCAGGCGACAGACTTCATGCCCCTGGGCGACACCGCTCTGGCCCGCCAGGTCCGGGCGGTCCTGGTCCTCGACAGCGCGCCCGCCGCAGCAGCTGAAGACGGCCCCGCCGAGGTTGGCTCCGCCCACCGTTGAAGAGGGCGGATGGGGCAACAGGGTCCCCGGCCGCGGACCTTTTCCAAGGTCTCCGCGGCGGTCGCCGTGAGGTGGGGATCGGTGGCGCGCTCCGCAACCATCCCCAGGGCCGGCAGCCGGCGATCATCGCCCGCCTCGCCGATGAGGCCTGGAATGTCCCCGCAACCAGGGGGTCGAAGGATAGAATCAACCGTGATCCAATCAGATTGATTCTCACGAGGAATGAAGGTGACCTTCCGGACTTTGCTGGCAACACGTGACCCAGAATTTTAATGCGAGAGAGAAACAGCAATGCAAGTGATCAGGCCAAAGCTTTTCTTGTTTTTCTTTTTCCTTCTGCTTCTTGCTGTGACCCATCGCGCAGCAGCCAGCACCTTCCACGCAAACCAACGCACAACAACCGCTTTATCCAAATTACTACCACAACTACAGGTTGTGGACAGCCGGATATTCTGCCTCTGGCAAGAACTGGATGCTGGATCGAAATGGCAAATCTGGACGGCCGTAATGAACACGGATGGCAGTGGCTGGACCGCAACAAAGAGAACGACCACCCCCTTCAGCAAGAGCTATCCTCAGTTCCAGGTGAATAACGGCAAGATTTACTTGATCTGGTCGGAGGCCGACGGTACCCATAACCAAATTTGGACCGCTGTGATGAACATAGACGGCACAGGCTGGTCCGCCGTGAAGCGGACTTCGACAGCCGCCGACAAAGAAACACCTCAGCTTCAGGTTGTAAACAACAGCATCCATTTTGTCTGGGGGGAGTCAGATGGTTTTAACTCTCAGATCTGGACAGCCGTTATGAACACGGATGGCACCGGATGGTCTGCAAACCAAAGGACTTCCGCGGTGACTCCAAAACTTACCCCTCAATTTCATGTCGTTGAGAACAAGATCCATTACGTCTGGTCCGAATATCTTGGCGGGCATTTCCAGGTCATCACAGCCACCATGAATACTGATGGCACCAAGTGGTCTGGAACCCAGCGGACGTTCACCAGTCGCGACAAGATGTTTCCCCAGTTGCAGGCATCAGAAGAAAAGATTTACTATGTGTGGCGAGAAAACGACGGAAGTCATCTGCAAGTGCGGGTAAGTTGGATGAATGTCGACGGCAGCGGTTGGTATAGTCCCGGACTGTCGGAAAGCCCATACGATAAAACCCCCCCTCAGTTTCAAGTCGTGAACAACCGCGTCTATTGCGTCTTGAGCCAAGACGACGGCAGTTACGACCAAATCTGGACGGTCACGCTGGATTTGAGTCAAACAGATCTCAGGGCTGATGCAATCAAAAGGACGTCCAGCGAATTTTCTAAAGGCTATCCCCAGATGCAGGTTTTTAACCGCAGAATTTATTACATCTGGTGTGAGAATGACGGTTCCAACATCCAGATCTGGACGGCCGTAAGTTCAAATTTCGCTCCAGGCGCTGTTGACCTCTTGTTGCTGGATGATTGATGTCATGTTCCAAAATATCGACTTTGGGAGTCTGCGGCTTCCCATTTAATTCTGGTTTCCCCTTTTTTCGATCAATGTCTTTTCCATGGCCTCCAGGTCCTGGCTGATCTCGGAGCAGCCCAACCGATATTTCCCGGCAAGGAGCCGACACCTTTTGGAGCAACCAATCCTGAACCCGTAATCACCGCCACGACCGCTTGGCGAACTATAGGAGGAGTGCATGGCCGCCAAATCCCACCTCACCGTTTTGTGGACCAACGACAACCCCGTCACCGCCGAAAAGATGGTCTTGATGTACACGGTCAACGCCCTTGCCCACGGGTGGTGGGAAAAGGTGACCCTCGTTGTCTGGGGTGCCACCGCCACCCTGGTGTGCGACAACCCCGCTGTCCGGCAGAAGGTTCAGGAGGCGATCGCCGCCGGGGTGCACGTCACGGCCTGTAAGGCCTGCGCAGACCAGCTGGGCGTGTCCGAGACGTTGAAAGAGCTGGGGATCGAGGTGACCTACTGGGGCAAACCCCTGACCGAGATCCTGAAAAACGGTGAAGCGCTGCTGACGGTCTGACCGCCGCAAGATGCACCCAGCACCTTTGGGATGCGGGCCCCCGGGTAACGGCGGCCCGGCATCTGGCTGCCGATCTACGCTTAGCTCTGCCCGCCACCGGGGCCAGGCCGGCGAGCGTTCCGACGATTGTATTGGACCGGCGGTTGTGGTAGGGTCGCGGAATTGTTGAACTTCAAGGTAAAGGGCGGCGAGAGGGGGGCCGGGTTTCTGATCGAAGTCTTCCGGCGCCGCGAAAAGATGGCGGAAGTGCATGGGAATCGAACCCACCCGGGACGGTTTTAACGCCCCACACCGGATTTGAAGTCCGGGAGCCCCACCAG
This sequence comes from Desulfobacteraceae bacterium, assembly GCA_022340425.1. NCBI lineage: Bacteria > Pseudomonadati > Thermodesulfobacteriota > Desulfobacteria > Desulfobacterales > Desulfobacteraceae > Desulfobacteraceae bacterium. The sequence goes on from JAJDNY010000162.1 coordinate 28,212, forward strand.
TGAGCTGCGCACTTCCGTGTCGAAGCCTGCGAGGAATCTTCAGCCTAATATTATGGCTGATCGGTTTTTGTCAACGATATTAAAGGAGCCCAGTGCCCATGATCAACCCCCAACGGATGGCCGAGAACTTCATCAACCTGGTCCAAATCGACAGTCTTTCGCGCCACGAGGGCCGGCTGGCCGCCGACCTCCAAAAGCGTCTGGAAGCCCTGGGAGCCGAGATCGTCTTCGACCGCGCCCATGAACCAATCGGGGGGGATTGCGGCAACCTGATCGCCCGCTTTCACGGCAACCGCCCCCGCCCGCCGCTGCTCTTCAACGCCCACATGGACACCGTCGGGCCGGGCGAGGGCATCCGGCCGATCCTGGCCAACGGCCTTTTCACCAGCGACGGCACCACGATTCTGGGTGCCGACGACAAAAGCGCCATCGCCATCCTGCTGGAGGCCCTGACGGTCATTATCGAAGACGGACTTCCCCACGGCCCGCTGGAGGTGGTCCTGACGGTCTGCGAGGAGGTCGGGCTGCTGGGGGCCAAGCATCTCGATTTCAGCCTGATCAGCGCCCGCATGGGCTATGCCCTGGACGCCACCGACACGGCCGGAATCGTCACCCGCGCGCCGGCGGCCAACCGCCTGGAGTTCAAAATCCACGGCAAAGACGCCCATGCCGGCGCCGCCCCCGAAAAAGGGATCAACGCCATCTGGCTGGCAAGCCGGGCCATCGCCGCCCAGACCCTCGGCCGCATCGACCACGAAACCACCTGCAATATCGGCCTGATCGAAGGCGGGCTGGCCATCAACATCGTCCCCAGCCTGGTGACCGTCAAGGGCGAGGCCCGCAGCCACAGCGAAGAGAAGCTGGAGCGGGTCACAGCTGCCCTGGTTAAGGGGTTCGAGGCTGCGGTGGCGGCCTATCCCAAACCCGAGCCCCAAAGCCCGCTGCCGCGCCTGGAGGTCAGCTGCGAGCGGGACTTTTCCGCCACCCACATCCCCGACGACCACCCGGTGGTGACCCTGGCCCAGCAGGCCGCGGCCAACCTCGGGCGCGAACTTCGGCCCAAGCCCACCGGCGGCGGGGCCGACGCCAACGTCTTTTTCCAGAAGGGGATCATGACCGGGGTCCTGGGAACCGGCATGCGCGATATGCACACCGTGCGGGAAAACATCCGCCTGGACGACCTGCTGCGGACCGCAGAGCTGGTCCTGGAGATCATCCGGCTGCACGCCCATGGCTGAGGAACGCGCAACCCGCCCAGATGCCGGGGACCGCGCGAGCCCCCCGGCAAACCCTCCCGAGGGGATCCGGATCGCCTATTTGGACTGTTTCGCCGGCATCAGCGGGGCCAGCGTGCTGGGGGCCCTGGTGGATCTCGGGGTACCCCCCGACTGGCTGCAAGGTGAGCTCGGCCGAATGCCCCTGGCGGGGCTTGAAATCGGGGCCCGCGAGATCTCCGCCCAGGGGCTGCGCGCCGCGCGCGTCAGCTTGGCGGTCAGCGCGGCCAACGGGGCGTGGCGGCCGGCCGACCTCCGGGCGCTGATCGCGGCAAGCCCTTTTGGCCCGAGGGTCATAGCCCGCAGCTTGGCGATCTTCGACCGCCTGGCGGCGGGTCGGGCCCGCGCCCGACGCGGCCTGCGGGAAGATCGAGACCTCCTCTGGGAGGAGGCCGTCCATCTGCTGGTGGAGATCGTGGGCGCAGCCCTCGGGTTGGAGTATCTGAAGATCGGCGAGGTGGCGGCCTCCCGGATACCCCTGGGCGGCGGGCTGATCCAACGGGGGGACGAATGGCTGCCGACCCCCGCCCCGGAAACGGTCGAAATATTGCATGGGGTCCCGGTTTACGGCAGCGGTTTCAACGGCGAACTGGTGACACCCACCGGAGCGGCCATCGTTTCGGCCCTGGCGGACGGCTTCGGTGCCGTGCCGGAGATGGACCTCACCGGCGCGGGCTACGGCGCCGGGGAAAACCGCCGCGCCGGGCTGCCCAACCTCCTGCGGATTCTGGTGGGCACCCGCCCGGGCGATCGGATAGAGCAGCTTGTGATGGTGGCCACCGGGATCGACGACATGAACCCCGAGCTTTTCGGCTACCTCATGGAACAGCTCTTCGCCGACGGCGCCCTGGACGTTTTCTGGACCCCGATCTACATGAAGAAAAACCGACCGGCGACCCAGGTCCAGGTCCTCTGCCACCCGTGGCAGCGGGAGGCCGTGATTCGGCGCCTCTTAAGCGAAACCACCTCCACCGGCGTGCGCTGCCACCTGGTGGAGCGCCACAGCCTGTTTCGCGAGACGGTCCGCGTCGAGACCCCTTTCGGCCCCCTGGCGGTCAAGCGCATCCTGAACCCCGACGGCCGGGAACGCTTCACCCCGGAGTATGAGGTCTGCCGCAAGGTTGCCAAACGGACGGCCACCCCCCTGTGGCGGGTTTACGAGCTGGTCGAGCGGGCCGCGGCCGAGGGCCAGGCCGAGCCGCAGCGGATGGTTGACAAAAAGCCGGGCGACCGGTAGGACAGCCCCATGTCCCGGGCCGCGCGCATCGTCATTTTTTTGGCCACCGGCTGCTATGCGGGCAAGCTGCCCTTTGCCCCCGGCACCTTCGGCTCGCTTGCGGCCCTTCCGCTCTGCTGGCTGCTGGCCCAGCTGGGGCGCCCGACGGCCATTTTGGCCACGGTCCTGATTATCGCGGGGGCCGTCTGGGTGGCCGGCGCGGCCGAGCGCCTTCTCCAGCAGCGGGACCCGGGCAGCATCGTGATCGACGAGATCGCCGGGATGCTGGTGACCTTCAGCGGGCTTTCCTTCACGCCGTTTTCGGCCGCCGCCGGGTTTGTCTTGTTCCGGGTGTTGGATATCGCCAAACCGTTTCCCATCGGCTGGGCGGAAAAGCGGTTGAAGGGTGGGGTGGGCATCGTCGCGGACGACCTGATCGCAGGCGTGATGGCCAACCTGGGCTGCCGCCTGCTGCTGACCCTCTGGGGGGGGTGAGGCCTCCCGGCAGGCGATTGATGAAATGCCAAAAAAGGGTGATGATTCAACGGGTTCTGGCGCCCCAAGGCCCATCCGGGTCTTTGTGGCCGTCGCTCTGCCGCCAGACGTCCGAGCAGCCCTGGAAGCGGCCCAGGAGGAGCTGCGCGCGCACCGTTTCGAGATCCGTTGGGTGAAGCCGGAGCATATCCACCTGACGCTGAAATTTATCGGCGAGACGCTGCCGGCGGACCTGGCCCGCATCGGGCCGGCCCTGCGCGCGGCGGCCGCGGCAACCGGCCCCTTTGTCATCTCCGCCAGGGGGGCCGGCGTCTTTCCGGGCATCAAGGCGCCGCGGGTGGTCTGGGCCGGCCTCGGCGGAGAGTTGCCGGCGCTTTTCGCGCTCCAGCAGTCTGTGGCCCAGGCCCTGGTGGAGGCCGGCTTTCCACCCGAGACGCGGCCCTTTAAGGCCCACCTGACTTTAGGCCGGGTAAAGGGTCGAATCAGGCCGGCCGAGCTGCTGGCCGCCCTGCAGACGCTGGGGCAGTGGGCGTCGCCGGCTTTCCGGGTGGCGCGCGTGACCCTTTTTCAAAGCGACCTGCGCCCCGGCGGGGCGATCTACACCCCACGCGACGTGGTGCCCTTAAACGAGCAATTAACCGATCAGGAGGCAATATGAGAGACACCCAGGACAAGGAGAAAGCGGTGGAGTCGGCTATCAGCCAGATCGAGCGTCAGTTCGGCAAGGGGTCGATCATGAAGCTCGGCAGTCGCCCGATCGTCGAGGTCCCCACCATCTCCACCGGCTCCCTGGCCCTTGACCGGGCGCTGGGGATCGGCGGCATCCCCCGCGGGCGGGTGACCGAGATCTTCGGCCCGGAATCCTCGGGCAAAACCAGTCTGGCCCTGCACGCCGTGGCCGAGGCCCAGAAACGCGGCGGGATCGCCGCCTTCATCGACGCCGAGCACGCCCTGGACACCGTCTACGCCCGCAAGCTGGGGGTCAACTGCGACGAACTTCTGGTCTCCCAGCCGGATACCGGCGAGCAGGCCCTTGAAATCGCCGACATGCTGGTGCGCAGCGGCGCCATCGACATCCTGGTGATCGACTCCGTGGCCGCCCTGGTGCCGCGGGCCGAAATCGAAGGCGAAATGGGCGATGCCCACATGGGCCTTCAGGCCCGCCTGATGAGCCAGGCGCTTCGCAAGCTGACCGGCACCATCGGCAAAACCAACACCGCCGTGGTCTTCATCAATCAGATCCGAATGAAAATCGGGGTGATGTTCGGCAACCCGGAAACCACCACCGGCGGCAACGCGCTCAAATTCTACGCCTCGGTGCGCATGGACATCCGGCGCACCGGCGCCATCAAGGACGGCCAGGAGGTGATCGGCAACCGCACCAAGGTGCGGGTGGTCAAAAACAAGATGGCGCCGCCCTTCAAGGAGGCCGAGTTCGACATCATGTACGGCGAGGGCATCTCCCAGACCGGGGACCTCCTGGACATGGGGGTGGCCACCGAGATCATCGAAAAAAGCGGCGCCTGGTACTCCTTCGAGGGGGAGCGCATCGGCCAGGGCCGGGAGAACGTCAAGCGCTTCCTGCAGGACAACTCCGACATCTTCGAGAACATCCAGAATCGGGTCAAAGCCGCCTTGGGGCTGCAGGCGCCAGCACCACAGCCGGCCGAGCCCGCGCCGGCCGCCGACTGATCCGGCCCGCCGGCCGCATTCGGGGCACCCGACCCGGGGGACAGGCGCCCCGGGCCCCTGACATCAAACGACACCAGCAACGGAGCGACCCATGACAGGCAACGAGGCACGCCAACTTTTTCTGGATTATTTCGCCAAACACCAGCACCGGGTGGTGCGCAGCTCCTCCCTGGTGCCCCAGGACGACCCCACCCTGCTCTTCACCAACGCCGGCATGGTCCAGTTCAAGCGCACCTTCCTCGGCGAGGAGAAGCGGGACTACGAGCGCGCCGTCACCTCGCAGAAATGCGTGCGGGCCGGCGGCAAGCACAACGATCTGGAAAACGTGGGCTACACCGCCCGGCACCACACCTTCTTCGAGATGCTGGGCAATTTCTCCTTCATGGACTACTTCAAGGAGAAGGCCATCGCCTTTGCCTGGGATCTCCTCACCAACGGCTACCATCTACCCGTTGACAAGCTCTGGGTCTCCATCTACCTCGACGACGACGAGGCCCATGACATCTGGCAGCGCCAGATCGGGGTGCCGGCAGAAAGGATCCTGCGCTTCGGCGAAAAAGACAATTTCTGGGCCATGGGCGACACCGGGCCCTGCGGCCCCTGCTCCGAGATCCACATCGACCGGGGCGCGGCCCACGGCTGCGGCAAGCCGGACTGCCAGCTGGGGTGCGAGTGCGACCGCTTCTTGGAGATCTGGAACCTGGTCTTCATGCAGTTCAACCGCGACGCCGACGGTCGGATGACCCCCCTGCCCAAGCCCAGCATCGACACCGGGATGGGCCTGGAACGGGTCGTCTCCATCCTGCAAAACACCCCCACCAACTATGAGACCGACCTGCTGCTGCCCATCATCGGCAAGGTCGAGGAGATGACCGCCAAGCGCCTGGGCGCCTCGGCCGAAGCCGATGTGGCGATGAAGGTGATCGCCGACCACAGCCGGGCCACGGCCTTTTTGATCGGCGACGGGGTGCTGCCCTCCAACGAGGGCCGCGGCTACGTCCTGCGGCGCATCATGCGCCGGGCGATCCGCTACGGCCGCAACATCGGGCTGCTCAAACCGTTCCTGCACGAAACCGCCGGGGTGGTCTTCGACATCATGAAGACCGCCTACCCGGAGCTGGGGGAGGCCCGGGCGTTCATCACCAACGTCATCCAAAACGAGGAGCTGCGCTTCTCCGAAACCCTGGACCATGGGCTCAAACTCCTCAACGACACCCTCTCCGAGCTGCGCGCCAAGGGGGTCGACACCGTCCCCGGCGAGGTCATCTTCAAATTGTACGACACCTTCGGCTTCCCGGTGGACATCGTGCGCGACGTGGTCCGCGACCGGGGCATGACCCTGGACATGCCGGCCTTCGATGGCGAAATGGCCAAGCAGCGCGAAAAGTCGCGCTCGGTGGCCGCCTTCACTCAGATCAGCGAAGCCTACCGCGGCCTCTCGGCCCAGGGCGTGAGCCCCCGCTTCGTGGGCTACGAGAATCTCTCGGGTAAGGCGCAGGTGCTGCTGATCGTGCGCGACGGCGCGGAGGTCGAAAGCGCCCGGGCCGGCGAGACCGTCGAGGTGGTCACCAGCGAAACCCCGTTTTACGGCGAATCCGGCGGCCAGGTGGGCGACCAGGGCGAAATCACGGCGCCGCAGCTTAAGATGACTGTCAGCACCACCGTCAAGGACCCCACCGGGATGATCATCCACAAGGGCGAAATCACCGCCGGCACCCTCCGCAAGGGGGACGCGGTGACCCTCACGGTGGACGGCGAAAAACGCCGCGCCACCGCCTGCAACCACACCGCGACCCACATTCTGCACGCCGTTTTGCGCAGGGTCCTGGGCGACCACGTGCGCCAGGCCGGCTCGCTGGTGGCGCCAGAGCGCCTGCGCTTCGACTTCACCCACTTCTCCCAGGTGACGCCCGCAGACCTGGACCGCATCGAAACCCTGGTCAACGACCGCATCCGGGAGAACCTGCCGGCCGAGACGGCCGAGATGGCCGCCGATGAGGCCCTCAAGTCAGGGGCCACGGCCCTCTTCGAGGAAAAATACGGCGACCGCGTGCGGGTGGTCTCCCTGGCCGACTTCAGCCAGGAGCTCTGCGGCGGCACCCACACCGAACGCACCGGGAACATCGGTGTTTTCAAGATCGTGATGGAGGCCAGCGTGGCCGCCGGGGTGCGCCGTATCGAGGCCATGACCGGCGCCGCGGCCCTGGCATACCTGCAGCAGCAGGCGCACATCGTCCAGAACGCCGCGCGCCTTTTGAAAGACAAGCCCGAAGGCCTGATCCAGCGGATCGAAGGCCTGCTCAGCAACCAGAAGGCCCTGGAAAGGGAGGTCGAGCGCTTGAGCGGCCAGCTGGCCAGCGCCTCGGCCTCGGACGCCGAGAAAGCGGTGCGCACCATCAACGGCGTCAAGGTCCTGGCCAGCCGGGTGAACGCCGACAGCCCGGGGGCCCTGCGCGAGCTGGCCGACCGCTTCAAGGAGAAGCTGCAGTCCGGCGTGGTGGTGCTGGGTGCCGCCAGCGGCCCCAAGGCGCTCCTGATCGCGGCCGTCACCAAGGACCTGACCGGGCGCTTTCACGCCGGCAATATCGTCAAGGCCGTGGCCGCGCTCGTGGGCGGCGGCGGCGGCGGCCGTCCCGACATGGCCCAGGCCGGCGGCACCCAGCCGGAAAACCTGGACGCTGCCCTGGAGAAGGTCTACGAGCTGGTTCAGGGCTGAGCGGCGCCGGGGGTTGATTCAGGGGTCCGCGGCACCGCCGGCAGTGAACGCTGAACGGCCGCAACGGTCCCGGCAATGGGGTTCACCCGACGGCCGGCCGGGGCCTTACTTGGGAAAGGGGCGGGCCCCGCTTTTGACCTGCATGACGAGATTCAGATCGTGCTCGGCGTTCGGATAGGAGCCGCCGGCGAGCTCGATGGCGCGTTCGTGGTGCATGATGGCCTGGTCGAACTTGCCTTCGTAGAACAGCACGTTTCCCATCCCGTTGACGGCGCCCGGGTCGTCTGGGTTGATTCCCAGCGCCGTCTCGAAATGCATCCGGGCCCGGCCCAGGTACCTCTTCCGCTGCTCCGGTGTCAGGAGATCGGTCCCGCCCGAACTGGCATACACGTTCTTCGCCGCATAGCCCGCCAGCGTGTGCAGGTAGACGTCGTCGGGAAAGGACGCCAGCGCCTTGTCGATGTGGGTCAGATTGGCGTCGATAAGCGCGATCGCCCGGGCGCGGTCGGCGTGGGTCCTCCCGAAAAGCAGCTCAAGCCCCTCCTGCTGTTCGACGCGCAGCCGCTCACGGATATCCGCCAGGTACGCCCCCCCAGCCTCCGGCGCCGGTCCCGGCGCCACCTTCTCCACGACTTCAGGCAAGACCCGTTGCCCGTGAAAGGGACCCAACCACCACCAGCCCGCCGCGACGATGGCGATCACGACGGCGGCCGCCACCGCCAGCGCCATCGGGCGGCGCGCCCAGCGCCGCTTGCCGTGCGACCCGACAACCTGGATCAGCCGCGCCACATCCGATTCCCAATCGTCGTCGCGCAGCTTCAGTGCGTTGATGCGCGCAAGCTGCGCGAGGCTGCCGGGCAGGTCTGCACCCCGCGGCATGCGGGCTTCGTCGATCAGAATCGGGATCACGCGGGCGGATCCTTTGAGTGCCAATTCCAGTTCCACGCGGTTCCAGTCCGCCGGGTCATCCAGACGGCGAGCGCCCGCTGCGTCACGGGCCGTGGCCCAGTTGGGGCCGATCAAGGCGAGGACGATGACATTTCCGGTCAGGCTTTCCTCGATGGCCCGGACCCAGTCCTCCCCGGCGCCGATGCTGTTCTTGTCCCGGAAGATCGCACTTTCGCCCATGCGCCTGGCCAGCGATTCCCGCAGCCTACCGGCGACCATTTGGGAATCGCTCCGGCGGTAACTGATGAAAATCTTCGGCATCTTCGCCTCCGTGACATGGGCCTGCCCCGCGTCGGTATAGCCGATAAAATCAGTCAAGGGCGAGCGCCACTGCGGGATCTGTCCAATTGCCGCCCTTCCGGCACCCAGGCATGAGGCTGCGCAGGACGGCAGCAGAGAAAAAAAGTGGGGGTTTTTTCGGGCGTGCGGCTGTAAGGCGAAGGTGAGGCGATCGACGAAAGTGAGCCGCTGCTATTTTTCGATAGCAGATTCGATGGGGGATTGCAAAAGTTCCGCCGGAGCCATCACCCGCGGCGGAATTAACAAGCGGCACCAAGAGTTCAGCAGCAGCCAACAACACACTTCAATTGAGTGAGAAAAAGCAAGCGATGGATTAGGCAGTCCTCTGGAACGAATGTTGTTCCTCTCAGAAAACCCCCAGCGGGGCGCCTACCCCAAGGAATTGCTTGCCATTGGCCTGGCAGATGATGATTTTCGACTTTGCAAGGGCGACTTTTCCGGGCTCTGAAAAATTCCAGCGAAAGAAAGAAGGACCGGCTCAGCGGCCGCCCCCCAAGCGAAAGGGAGGGCGAGTGGCGACAGTCAACCCGCAGATCGGTTTGCCCGTGAACACCCGCACGTCTGGCAAGAATTGCTTCCGGTGCGTTGCGCTTGACTTGTCGCGGGTGCTTGAATAAAAAAGGGATTATCTGGCCGTGAACTGGAATTTCCTTTTCGAGTTACCTGTAGGTGAGGACCATTTCATTGAGGGCATCTCGTAACATTTCACGGCACGCCTCAAGATCCTTTCTTAAAAAAAATCCGGAACCCCGACCCGAGCCGCTGTCTCCAGGAAAACGGCCAAATGGTCCTGGTATTCGAGCTCCAGGGCCGGATCTTTCTGCAAAGCGCCCACAAACTGCTCGCCTACATCGCTCTCGTCATCAGCCAGCGGCTGCGGGTGCGGTCCCAGGAAGTCCGGATGCTCACTGACGATTAGGGGCCCGGCCGGCGGACCCCCCAAAAAAAACTCATCCCCATCGGCCCTAGCGCGCGTCACCGGCCCGCCCCGTGCGGCAGGAGGTTCCCATGAAATGTCCCGGCTGCGCCCACGTCAATGCCCCCGATGCCCGGTTTTGCATCCAGTGCGGACAGATGCTGGGCGGCGTCTGCCCCGGCTGCGGGGCCGTCAATCCGGCCCAGGGCAGATTCTGCAGCCAGTGCGGCGCGGCGTTAACGGCCGGCCCCTTCGCCGATGCCGCGCCGCACCCGCGCGTTTGCCAGCCCGAGGAGAGACGCGCTTTACCCCGGCCCGCCGCCGGGGAGCGCAAGCACGTCACCGTGCTCTTCTCCGACATGTCCGGGTACACGGCGCTTACCCAGCGCCTGGACCCCGAGGAGGTCCGCGACCTCATGGCGCGCCTGACGCATGAGATCACCCGGGTGGTGGCCCGCTACGAGGGCTTTATCGAGAAGTTCGCAGGCGATGCCGTCATGGCGGTCTTCGGCGCCATCCAGGCCCATGAGGACGACGCGATCCGGGCCATCATCGCCGCCCGGGAGATCCACGAGCGCGTGGCGGCCTACAGCCGCAGGTACGAGGAAGAGATCGGGCAGCGGCTGGCGATGCACTCCGGGATCAACACCGGGCTCGTGGTCACCGGCAGCGTGGACTTCGAGGCGGGCACCCACGGCATCGCCGGTGCGCCGCTCAACATCGCCTCCCGGCTGTGCGCCCTCGCCGGGCCGGGGGAGATCCTGGTGGGGGATGACACCTACCGCCACGCCCTGGGCTATTTCAATTTTCTGGCCCTGGACCCGGTGGCGGTCAAGGGCGTGAGCGTCCCGGTTCGGATCTACCGGGTCGTATCCTTGATCGGCCGGCCCCAGAAGATCCACCGCTTCCACGGCCTGCGGGCCGATCTGATCGGCCGCAGCCCCGAGCTCACCACCTTGGCCGAGGCTTTGGACCGGGTGCGGGCCGGACACGGCCGCCTGGTGACAATCTGCGGCACCGCCGGCACCGGCAAAAGCCGCCTGGTGGAGGAATTCAGGGCCGTCGCCGGCCGCGCCAAGGTCAACTGGCGCGAGGGCCAGTGCTACCCCTATTCCCGCAACTTCACCTACTTTCCCTTCATCGATCTCTTGAACCGCACCCTGGGCATCGAGGAGGGCGACCCGGCGGAGCGTGTGCGGGCGAAGATCGAATCCGGCCTGGATTTCGTCGACCACCGGGAGGAGGTGGTGCCCTACGTCGGCCGCCTCTACAACTTCGACTACCCGCAGCTGACCAGAATCGGCCCGGAGACCTGGCGCCAGCGGCTGCAGAAGGCGATCCTGGACATCCTGACGGCCATGAGCCGGCGCGCGCCGACGATCATCTGCCTGGAGGATCTGCACTGGGCGGACCCGTCTTCGCTCGAGCTGATCCGCTTTCTCCTTTCGGACTTCCGCTACCCGGCCCTGGTGATCCTGGTCTACCGGCCCACTTTAAGCCTCTTGTCCCACCAGCAGACCGAAAACCTCGGCGAGGCTTACGTGGAGATCCGCCTGGAGGACCTATCGCCGGCGGAAACCGAGACGATGGTCGGCTCGCTTCTGAAGAGCCAGGCACTGCCCCCGGAGTTGAAGCGCTTCGTGCGCGACAAGGCCGGCGGCAACCCCTTTTATCTTGAGGAAATCATCAACTCCCTGGTGGAATCCGGGACACTTTCGCCTGAAAAAGACGGCTGGGTGCTGCGCAAAACCATCGGCGAGGCCCGGATATCGGCCACCGTGCACGGGGTCATCGCCGCCCGGGTGGACCGCCTGGAGCCCGCGGTCAAATGCATCCTGCAGGAGGCGGCGGTGATCGGCCGCTCCTTTTCACACGACATCTTATGCCGCATCACCGATTGCGAGACCGACCTCTGGCACCACCTGGGCAGTCTGGAGACCCTTGACATCATCAAGGCCCGCAGCTTCAGGCCCTCGGTGGAATACATCTTCAAGCACGCCCTGACCCAGGAGGTGGTCTACGGGGGGCTTGTCACCGCCCGGCGCAAGGCGATCCACGAGCGGGTCGCCCGGGTCCTGGAGAAGCTCTACGCGGATCGGTTGCCCGAATCCTACGAGGCCCTGGCCTACCATTTTCAGCGCGGCACCTCCCCCGACAAGGCAGTGACCTACCTGGCAGCCTCCGGCGCCAAGAGCCTGGGGCGCTATGCCCTGGAGGAAGCCCACCGCTACTACCAGAGCGCCTACGACCGGATCGGGCAACACTTCACTCCGCCGGAAAGCGACCGCCAAAAGATCGCGCTGATCAACCAGTGGGCGTTCGTCCACTACTACCGCGGGCGCTACGAGGAACTGCTGCAGCTTCTGAGCGACCACAGGCAGAGCGCCGATCGGCTCACCGACGACAAAAACCGCGGCATGTTTCACGCCTGGCTGGGCTGCGCCCTGTGGCACCGCGAACGGTTCCGGGAGGCCCACCAAACGCTTCTGACGGCCCTTTCCCTGGCCAAGGAAAAAGAGGACATGGCCTTCGTCGGCTATGCCAGCTGCTGGCTGGCCTGGGTCTGCAGCGAGCTGGGGCTGCTCGACGAAGCGCTGGCCCACGCCGCAAAGGCCCAGGAGATCCACCGCGCGGGGGAAAGCGACAACTTCATCTACTTCAGCTCCGTCGCTGCCACAGGCTACGCCCTCTGGCACAAGGGCGAGAAGGCGGAGACCGCGGCGACCGGCCATTCTTTGCTGCAATTTGGCCGCGAGCACGGGGATTACCGCGCCAAGGGCATGGGCTACTGCTGTCTTGGCTGGAGCGCCCTGATGGGGGGCGACATCCCTGATGCCTGCGGGTTTTTCGAAAAAGCCGTCCTGGTCTCGGTCGACCCCTGGTATGCGATCTTCCCGAAGTTGGCCCTGGCCTACGGCCTGATGGTAAACGGGCGGGTCCACGAGGCCAAGCGCCAGATCGCCGAAGGCGAGGCCTTCTGCAAGGAGTTCGGGGCGGAGTTCGGGGGCCAGCCGGCGCGCTTTTTCAAGGGGGTGATCCTGGTGGGGGAAGGCAAAGTCGACGAGGGTCTCTCCCTGTTGGAGGAGTGCTGCCGCAACTGGCGCCAAAACGGCAGCAAGCTGCGCTTCGCCGCCTTCGGGGCGATGCTGGCGGGTATCTATTCAGAGCTCTACCGCAAGGCCCGCGCCGGGGGTCAGGCTGAGTTGGCGCTTTCCGCCCAAAAGCAGGCGGCGGCCTATTTTCAGGACGCCGTTGAATCGGCCGCGGAGATCGGCGCCAAGGGGACTCTTGCCCGGGCCTACCGCGCCTGGGGCCGCTTCTACCAGGAGCAGGGCGACAGCGACCAGGCCCGGGGGTGCTTTACCGCGGCCGCGGCTTACTTCCGTTCCTGCGGGGTGGAAAACCTGGCGCAACAGGCCGAAGAAGATCAGCGGGCCCTTGAGGGAGAGCCGGGGGCGGGGCCCACGGGATAGTGTCGGTGGGTTGTAGGGTTATTCCCTGAAGCTGCCGTTCACCGTCGCAGCACCCGTTGGGATCGGCGCCGTTTGCCTTTCCGTCCCATGCCCCCGGAGAGCATCAGCACGACGGACATCTTCGTCGCCTGCCGACCGGCAGGGGACGGCTGACGGGGTGTGGTGGGAGAGCTGCTACGGTGGGTCCACCAGCTTCCCCGCTGCCTTGCCCGCACGTTTGAACCGGTTTTATCGATTACCGGGTAGCTTCAATCTTGGGGGCGATGGGGATGATGCGGGTTTGTTGGCCTGCAGGTCCCATCCCGCCTGGACGTTTCCGCCGCCAGTGCCGTCTGCATGTTTCTGTTTGACGTAGGTCTGCTCAATCTTGCCGTAGGTAAAAGAGACCGTCTCGGTGGGGTCCCTGCCGCCGTCCCCGCTGACGGTAACACCGCTGACGGTAACTTCGCTCATCTTGTATTCCATGAATTTCAGCCTGTCTCCGCCGGCCCGGCAGAGTTCCAGAACGACCTCCTTGATGTGCTCCCCCTTGGCGCATGCCACGAAAAGCAGGGGCGTTGCGGCATCCAGGGGCTTCACGATGGTAAGATCCGCAAAATCCGCCCGCCGGCTCGACCCACCTCCGGAGCCAGCCTGGAATGCCCTGGCCTGCTGGTTGCACCCCCAAGAAAAAGAGAGGACCGCGATCCACTCCCGATGCCTGTCATCGGTGCTTTCACCTTCGATCCCATCGATTCTCAAAAACACATTCGCCGGCATGGAGGCCTCCTCTGTTTTTTGGGGATTGGGCTCGAGATTCGGGTCCGCGCGGCGCCTGAAACGCGCTTCGTTTCCTGCCGGGGGCGGCAACGACGAAAACGGTGTGCGTGAATCACGGCGCATTTTCAGCCAGGATGCCGTCACCTTCGCCGATGGGCTCCTCGCCCGTCATGAGGTGAAACATATTGGGGTTCTGCTCATACCAGCCAAACTTTATCGGTTTTTCGTTGCGCAAGAGATCCACCATCGTTGCCAGTTGCTGATAGTCCATGTGCCCGTAGAAGCGCTGACCGAAGGTCGTAGGCGCCGACGCATTGGGAATTGGACCGTCTTTGTGGAATTTTAGCAAGGCATAAAACCCATCGCCCATCAGTTGAACACCGCCGTAGTAGTCTCCCTGACCGCCCACCGACACCTTGTAGCTGGTGATTTCATACCATTTCCACGCCATGGGACACCTCCTTTATGATGGGATGTTGGTTGCCGTTCCAGCCCCGCCCTTTGCGGCGCATTCACGCCCCTTCCCCTGGTCCAGACCGGGTTCGGTTCCGGCAATATCGGTGAAGGGAAAACAAGCGCTTTCCGGTTCACATGCACCGTCCGCGTGCAGCGCGACAGGACAGGTTGGGCCGGCTTTCAGATCGCGTTTCGAATCATCGTCAAGGCCTCCTCGATCCTGGCATTGGGTGCCTCGTAGACTTCCAGGATGAAATCCAGGTGCTCCCCGATGGAGGCCATCTGCCGGGGGCTGGTGCCCCGCAGGCCGGCATCCCGGTACTTTTCCACGATGGCCTTGGCGTCCTCTTCCATCTTTTGGGCTGCCGCATTCGGGTTGGCCAGGAGCAGGACCAGCAGGCAATCCGCTTCGGCCACGGCACCCCAGAAATCGGGTTTTTCTTCATAGCGCTTGCGGGCGATGTCGATGGTTTGGCGGCATTCGGCTACCAATTCCGTCCTCCAGGTCGCCGCACGGGATTTGCGGATCCGCTCCAGAAGTACCCTGGCCAGGGCATAATTGGTGAAGGCGTAAGGGTCCTCGCGGTCCAGGTCATAGGCGCCGCGGTAAGTGTTCATCATGCTTTCAAGGGCCTTTTGCCTGTCTTCACGGGTTTCGAGAATATAGACCTGGCGTTTGAAGGCCCCGCCCAGGAGGTTCAGCCGCTCGATGCTCTTGCCGGTTTGCACCAGACGCTCCAGGGTGTCCAGCGCCTGGCCGACCTCTTCCAAAAGTTTCCGGTGCCTTTTTTCACGTTCCTCGCCGGCCTTCAGCCGTCGCAGATCCTGCCACGCCGCAGCGGCTGCACGCACCTTGAAATTGGCGGCCTGCTCCACGGCCCGCATGGGGCAGTCGCCCCGGTCGGCCTTGATGGCCTTCTCCAGCCAATCCGCCGCCTTGCGGTAGGCACCGGTTTCGCCCCAGGCAAAACCCAGGGCGGCGGCCACATCGGCGCGCTTTGGCCATTTCTCGCGGTGGGATTCCGGGATCCGTTTGATGTATTTTCCGATCTGATCCCCCATGGCGGCGAGCGACGATCCAACGGGGTCTTCGGCGCGCATTTGCATCCGGATCCACTGGGTGTGGTTGTCCAGGTCGGCAATCAGTTCGCGGGGGGTGAAATAGGCCCTTTTCTCCTTTTTCGTCTCCGGGGAGCCGTCTCCGTGCAGCCGGAACGCGGGGTCGCCGTAGCACTGATATGCGCCCCAGGTGTTGACGTTGGGAAAGCGCAGATGGATTTCCTGGCGCGCCGCCCTGACGGCCTCGCCGAAGGCCTCCCCGGAGAGCAGGCGGTGATAAAAGGTTTCCGCAAAGGCCTCGGCAGCGCCGTCATCCACGGCCCAGCCGGCTGCCACCACCGCCTTGACCCCCATGTCGATGAACTGCATGGCCAAGTTGGCCGCCAGCAGGCCGTAGGCGACCTGGGACGGTGGGCCGGTCTTGCCCAGGTGGCAGCAATTGACGAAGACCAGTTCCGGCACCCAGCGCATCTGTTCCACATCCCCCGGCGTCAGGATGGTGTTCTTGCCGATGACCATGCCGGAAATGCGCTTCGGGGCCTTTCCGACGTCCCTGCCTGACAGGCCCTTTGGGGCTTTCTCGACCTCTTCAAAATTCCCTTCGCTCACGGGGTCGTCGATCTCGAATGCGTGCACCCCGTGGCCGGCCAGATGCAGGATCCGCCAGGCGTCCTTGTGGAGCCCGGAGAGGATGGCGTCGGTTCGCTCGTCGATGCAGCCGACGGCTCGGAACCCGTTGGCGTTCAGCATGGCCAGCACTTTCTGGGCCTCGCTGCGCGCACCGGGCAGGTCGCCGAAGGCGTTCCAGCCCTCCAGGTCGGGGTTGCCGATCACCAGTGCGGTGGGGTCCACGGCGTGTGCCGGGTGGGGCCGGAATTTGGGGGTCTTGCGCTGACGGATCAGCCCCGAGGTCACCGCCGGCGGGCGTCCCGAATGGCTCCAGCGATCCTCCAGCAGTTCCCACGGGAAACGGGCGGACTCGTCATCCAGCAGCAATACCAGATCGTCCTGTTTGGGGGCCTGTTCCTTGAGTCGATTGGGCAGAAGCATCTCGAAGAGGGTCTTGGCCACCTCGGGATTGGCGCTGGCGGATCGCGAGGCCTGCAGGATGAAGCGATCGGCCAGGCGCAACTGGCCGGTGGCAAGGGTTTCCTCGGCCCTGGCGCGGTTTGTGGTGGCAACGAAGCGCAGCAGATCGCTTTCTTTTTCACGGACGATTTCCAGCCGCTGCCACCACCCCTCGGCCTCGCCGTATCGGATTCGGCGCCGCCCGCCCTGCCCCGCTTCGACCACCCGCGCGGGCCAGTCCAGCGCCAGGTTCAATTCGCCATCAGCAAGAGCCACTTCCAAGGCTTCGGCGGCGGTGATGGCGACATCTTCGAACAAGTCCAGAAATTCGATCCGATCGATCACCACGCGGTCCTCCATGCGGGCATCGACCAGTTTGCGGTTGACCGCTACGGCCCCGCGCAGAATGGCGCAAACGGAATCCCGGATGCTCATGCCGCCGGCGCCCGTGGCCACCAGGAGGGAGGTGATCCTGACCGAGCGGGACCCCCCCATGGGCCCGAAGCGTTCATCCGGCCACTGCGAAACCTTCAGGGCATAGTCCAGCAGGGCGTCGTGCACGCAGGACGTGAGAAGGTTTGGTGAGATCTCGCCCACCTGCCCCAGCCCGACGACGATGGCGCCCCCCGGCTTGGCATCTTTTTTCCGGTTGAAGAACAGGGCGTGGGTGCCCAGCCGCCCGGGATAGATGCCCAGATCGCGCCGCTGGGTAAGCATCTTGTCCAGCCGGCAGTTCAAGGCCTCCTCCGCGCTGACGATGGTGTCCCCCCAGTAATGGCCCACCAGGACCGGGTGGGAGGCGTAGGCCAAATCACCATGCCGGACGCTGACCGTGATGGCGGGCACCCCCCTGCCTGCCGCGGCCGGGTCGAAAGGCCGGCTGGGGCCGAAGCCGAAGCTCCGCAGGCCCTCCTCGTCGGGAATGCCGTCGCTGGGGGGCACGCTGGGCATGCTAAAAAGGCCTTCCGGCCGCCGCCCC
Source organism: Desulfobacteraceae bacterium (assembly GCA_022340425.1). Taxonomy (NCBI): domain Bacteria; kingdom Pseudomonadati; phylum Thermodesulfobacteriota; class Desulfobacteria; order Desulfobacterales; family Desulfobacteraceae; species Desulfobacteraceae bacterium. The sequence goes on from JAJDNY010000162.1 coordinate 45,563, forward strand.
GCGCGAACCGCCAGCGGCGGCACCTGTGACAGGCGGCTGGTGGCCCCCGTCATCAGCAGCTCGAGATACCCGGGAAATGCCCGTTTTTTGGCACACAGCTCGTCGTGGGCCGTGTCCTCCAGATACCAGACCGGCACATTGCCGATGGCGCCGGAGGCCCAGGTCACGGTGCCGTCGCCTTCCGAGGTGCCCTTGAAGTCCAGCCGTTTTCGTCCGGCCAGGCGGGGCTCCTCGTAGGGGACCAGCTCATAATCGGCCACCGTGGCCCTCTGGGAGCCCGCCACGTAAACGCTGAGCTTGGGGTCGGGAACGGTTTTGCCCAGGGCATCCCAGGTGGTTCTGGCCTTTGCCAGAACCGTTTCCCTGGCTGGTTTCCAGTGCGCATTCAATTCATCTTTCAATCCCCGCCACAGGCCCGGTTGGCTGAAATCCGGATCCCCCGCAGCGAAGGGCAGCAGTTCCAGGAGACCGGGGAACTCCCGGACGATATTGATGATCGCGTCCATGTTGTTTTTCAGGTCCAGCAGGGCGAGCTTGGCCTGGGTGGGGTTGAAACCGGTCAACCAGCGCATGGCCTCGTAGGAGCCGTGGTTGGGGGTGCCCAGCATCATGAAGCGGCTGTTGGGCAGCGCCGCAATCCGCTGCCAGAGTTCGGCGCCGCGGCCGCCGTCGCCCATCATGGCGCGCACCACGAGCCCCCCCATGGAGTGGGCGATGATGTGCACCGGCTGCTTCATGCGCTCGGCCTGGGGCAGCCAGTCTGCCAATCGGTCGGCCAGTTTTTGGGCCGCATCGCGAACCGAGTCGCGCCAGTTGTAGGGGAATATCTCCACGCGGTGGCTGCGCGCCAAAAACTCCAGCAGGGGACCGTAGAACTGGTCCAGCAGATCGGTGGGATCGATCTGGGTTTGGGGTGCCTTGAGCCGTGCCAGCCCCCCCCACATCAACGCCCAGTAGTTCAGCCAGACCGGTTCGCCGTCCACGCTCAAGGCGCTGCCCATGGTCCCCGGCAGCACCACCGCCAGGGGCCTCGGCGTGCCGCTCGCCCGGCTGCGGCGCACGGCCTCGCGCCAGCGCGGCTCCTCGTGCTTGGCTTTCTCGATCGGTTGGAAACCGCCGTCGCCGGCATCGACACGGGTGAGGCCCGAGACCAGCCAGTTGATGCTTTTTTTGTTTTCGAAGTAGTTGAAATGGCACACCGCGGCGCCCTGGTCGAACTGAAAGCGGGCACCTTTTTCCGGGCGCCGGATACCGCCGAACATGGAACCGGTGTTGACCACCAGGTCATGCTCGGCGCCGTAGAACCAGTCGGTGGCCAACAACTTGATCTGCCCCCAGAGGGTTTCGCCCTCGATATCCCCGGAGATCACCGAGAGATCGGCCCCCGTTTTCAGGTGCGGGTGGTGCAGCAACCGGGTGAGGGCCGAGCCCGGCATCATCGCCTCCAGACCCGGCAGAGTCCGGGGGTCGGTGCGTTCTTTCACCACCGCCAGCAGAAAATCCACCGCGTCCCCGAAAAACCCCTTGCCGCTGATGAAGTCCAGCACCGACAACCACCGGTCCAGCCGCCCCGAAGCCAGGGTCGTGCCGCGCGCCGGACAGGCCACCCGGACGAAGCGGGTCACCTGGAACTTTTTGAGATCCAGAAGGTCCCGCAACGCTTCCAGCAGGCTGCGGTCCTTCACATAGGCCTCGTCTCTGGCCTCCTTGGATTTGGAATCCAGGGGCTTCAAGCCAAGCTGCCGGGCCATGGTGCGGTCGGATTGGAAGAGTTCCGCATAGTCGCTTTTGAGGGGATCGTTTTGCGTGTCGCGCTGGCCAAGGCAGAGCAGCTCTCCCACCAGCCCGCCCCGGGAGTGGCTGACCAGGTGAAGCTGCGCACCCTCCGGCAGGAGCTTCGCCAGGATCTTCGCCAGTTCCAGTGCGTTTTCGATGGGGCTTTGGGTCAGCGAGCGGTGTTCGAAGGCAAAAACGCGCTCACCGTATGTCTCCCCCAGGACCTTGCGGGCCTGCTCCCCCTGGGCGTTTTGAGCTTCCCACAGCTTGCCGAAACTCCCCCGGGTGCTGGAGGCGGTGCCGTGGAGAAACACCAGGATCGGCCTCTGGCCGTCGCCAATGGGGTTTTCGGTACTTACCGGCAGAAGGGAAAAGTCCCCCGTCATCTGGCAGCGGTAGAGCCCGGGGGTGTTGCCGCCAAGCTGCTTGGCCTCGAACTTGTGGCTCAGGCCGTGGGCGGTTTTGCCGGCCAGATCGATGCCGAAAAAATCCAACACCCGGATGCCCAGCTTCAACCAACCGCGTTCGCCCCGCTGCCGGATGCGGCTGGGCGCCCGTAGGGCGATCTCCCAGGCAGGCTCGCCGCCGCGGCCAAGAACCCGGGTGCCGTGCTCGGCGACGAGGTCGTCCGCCCGTGTCCACAGGACGAAGCCGTTGTCGAGCTCCACCCGGACCACTTCATCCGCCTGAACCACCATTTCGGCGGCCCCGGCTTCCCGCAAGCCCCGGGGCAGCAGCCGCCGATTGGAGGAAATGGAGACCTCCCGGGTGACGGGACTTTCAGTGGCGCCTTCCAGGCCGGCAACATGAAATGATTTGGCTGTGGTCATGGCGCACGCTCCTGTTTTTTCATGGGTTTTCAAGAGGGATACCCGACCCGTGCCGGCCGGGAGGCCTTCCGCCCCGCCGGCGGCATAAAGACATTGGGGGCGGGATCATCGATGGCTAAATCACCTTTTGAGCCGTCCATCCGAACGGATGGTTGGACCACCAGGTGATCCCCGAGATGCGCGACAGTGTCCAGGTATGCACATAGCCCACGAATCTCTGATTATTGGAGGCGGAGAAAGCAATTCTTATCTCGACCTTGTAATCGGTGCGCTTGGATCCGGCTCCCAACTGGTTGGGATCGAAACCACCCAACGTCCCCGAAAAGGGGTAGCTCTTGTTATCACTGCCGACGTAAGTCCCCGAAATGCTCCAAAGCGGCGCTGCATAGGGCGCGTTTGTCACCACGCGATAGTTCCAGATCCGGGTGACTTTCAGGGTTCCCCGCCAGCCGTCGTGGTCCATGGACCAGTCCCCTCTCAGCCACTCGGCATTGCTCGCGACATCAGCGGTCGGATCCCCGAACAGGTTGTACATCACGGTGTTGTCCAAGTGGGCGCTGGAGGTCCCGTGGTTGAGCACCATCTTGGTCTTGGCATAGCGGATAATGGCGGCCGGTGTCTGACATTTGCCGGTCATCACGGCATCGAACATGTACTTGGCGAAATCGTTGTTGGGGTACGTCCAGGAGTTGCGCGATGAAGCGAAAACCGAAACCGCCTTGCGATTGCGGATGAATGATTCCGTGATCGTCTCCAGGCTGTTGTCATCCACCCAGCCGTTTTGGCAGCAGACACTCAAGACAAACGGAGGGTGCGCGCCATTGGTGAGGGCGGCAACATCGGTGCCGTTGAGACCGTTGCTGGAAGACCACGCGGTCTTCGATCCGTGACCACGGTAGAGGGCGATCACAACGCCGCTGTTCATGGTCGCCACGACATCGCTCTTGGAGGTGTTCTTGGCGTAACGTTTGATGGCGGCGTAACGTTTGTTAATGTTGTTGTAAATTTGGTCACAGGTGTTTTCGTATGTGGCGGATTGGTATGCGCAGAGCATGACCCTGTTTTGCCAGTCGCCCCAGTCGCCCTTTCTATATCCCCCGTAGCGGACGAGGTGCTCGCAGACGCTTTTCAGTTGGGCGGCGTTGGATGTCGGAATGCGGGAAACCGTCAGTTCAGGGGCCAGATCTCCGGAGAGGTCGGCGTAAAAATGATCCGAGGCGTAGGTATTCCCGCCCCGGTTGTAGATGTGGATGGGGATGACGTCGGTGTCCCCCGCCAACACCACAAAACGCGGGGGCACCCGCCAGTTGGCCGTTGCCCAGGCAATGAACGCCTTGATGGACCCCTTCAAACTGGTGCTCGGAAACTCCCGCTGAATGTCATCGGTCAGCGCCACCTTGGCGTAGTATGGCCACCCCGTCTTTGCCGTCAGCAGCGGTTCGACCGCGGTTTCGAGTGCCCGGGTCGTTACGATCACGTACTCTGCTATGAGGCCGGCCACCTTCAGCTTGGGAAGCGGAAGTATCGGCACGCCCACAGGCAGCGCGACTGTGGCGAGTGGCGCGGCAGCTATGGCCGTTAGGGTTCCGGTCGGGTCGGAAACCTCGTCTTCGGTCTCCTCGAGAAGAGAGATCCCCCGGCGTCTGGCGGATGCGGGATCCGCTTCAGCCTCCAGCTCTTCGATGAACTCCCGGTCCAGCCCCTGGAAATCCTCCACCCGCGAAGAATAGTCCGTCTGTTCGTCCAGCAGGTCCAACCCCAGGATCAGGTCCGCTTCCGGCATTTCACGGGGCTTTCGCCCCGGCTCCCGGTCGGCCCCGGGCGGGGTTTGATACGTTACTTCAAGAACCAGCGACTGGACAATCTCCATTTTCCGTGACACCGGCCGGTACTGGCCCAAATAGATCAGGATGTGGGCTACTTTCACCCCCGCTATGGTCTTGAGGCCCAGAAAGTCGAAGTCGCGACCCGGATAAGGGTCGTCCGACTCGTAGATCGCCGGGTCGGGTTCATAGACCTCGCGAAACTCCTCCTCCGTGAATTGCTTGGGTGCCGGTGCTACCCGCAATTCATGGTCGATGGTGATGGATGATTTCTCGGCCACACGCACCGCGACATCCTCCACGTCCATGGGGACCGCCACGAAGATACCGGCCTTGGGTACGGCGGGCGCACCCTCGGTTTCGACCTGGGTAGTATCGGGGATTTCAATTTGCTGAAATTCCGCCACAGCCCCTTCCCAGGCGCCTGATACGGAATATCGAACGGTTACGGTTGTTTTCTCGCCCGCATCGCGCATGTCCCGGGTGACCATCTGTTTGGCGGACTTGCTGACCTCAACTTTGGGGGGCGCATCGCTTTCGGCTGCGTCCTGAAAGCCGATCCATTTCTTTTCGCTCATGGTGTTACCCTCCTTTCCAATTGGACTTTTGGGGAACCGTCAAACGCGACTTGCTTGGATATGGGCCACCACCTCCTTTCTCTCGTTTGGCCCACCCGCCTGACGTCATCGCTTGGAATTGCGAGCAGATAACGTGCGGGGGCCGCTTGCGCTGTTAAGCACAAGTATTCAGAGCAGAGTTTTTTTGTTTGAGCCGAATTGAAAGGCTGACGCTGTCGGAATTCTATTTATACGGCCGGTTTTTGTCCGGCCCGATTTTCGGATAGATTCACACCCATCGCCGTTGGCGACGGATCAGCGATAGGTCCTTGAAAATGATCGTTCGAAACGACCGGGAAAGGTCGTGGTCGGAAGGGAAAATACCGGGAGACTGGGAAAATAGAAACCGATTGAAAAGTTTAAAAAATTCGGTGGTGGCCGCCTGCCCCGACGGGCGGCCGCTCAAAGAGAAGAAGTAGGTGCGCTTGGGCGATAGCATGGGAAATTCGGCTGCCTTTCCGGTGATCGTGGCCAAAGGGTATGCACCGATTGGGTTCAGATGGTAGAAAGCGCTGTTACCGAACTTCAGAAAAATCCCGGCGATGGCGAGATTCAGCCGATGGGAAAATCGACGATTGAAAGTGAATAAAAATTGAAACATTTTTCCGAATTTTGCAAGCCTTTTTTGGGAGAGGCACCTTCAAACGGGCCGGTTGGCCGGCTCCCGCCCCAAAAAATCCGGACATGACGGATATCCGCTCAACCCCCTTTCGCCCACTTCAGACGTCTTTGAAGTCGGCCCCCTTTATGATGACGCCGATTTGCTCGGCCTTCTGGCTGAAGTCCTCCAGCAGCCGGTTCAATGGGATCTGCTGGTCTTCGCGGTACATCAGAACCAGGGTCGACAGCTTGCATTTCTGGAGTTCGGCGTGCTCCAGGCGCAAGCCCATCTGGCGCGCGAGGGGCGCGATCTCCTCCAGCGCCTGCCCGACGCTGGGGTATCTGTTCCCGGGGTCGCGGGCACAGGCCCTCATGATGAAGTTTCGCAAAGGGGCCGGCAGGTCCGGCACGAAGTCGGCCGGGTCGGGGATGTCGCGCTCGACGATGTGGTCCATGACCGCCAGCGGGTCCTCGTCGTCGAAGGGCCGGCGGCCGCTCACCATTTCGAAGGCGGTCAGGCCCAGGGAGAAGATGTCGCTGCGCTGGTCCACCGGCAGGCACTCCACCTGCTCGGGGGACATGTAGAAGGGGGTGCCGGTGAGCGGGTTTTCGGACCCGCACGAACAGGCCAGGCCGAAATCGAGAATCTTGACCTGGCCGTCCGGGAGGATGAAGATGTTGCCCGGCTTGATGTCCTGGTGGACGATGGCCTTTTCGTGGGCGAAACCGATTCCGCGGCAGATCTGGACCAGGACTTCCAGCGCGTCGCGCACGGGCAGCCGGCCGACCGCATCCAGCAGCTCCCGCAGGGTCCTTCCCTCCAGGTGCTCCATGATGATGAAGACGGTGCGAAAGCGCTCCTCGATGTCGAAGACCTTGACGATGTTCTCATGGTTGAGGTTGGCGATGGTCTGGGCTTCCCGGCGAAAGTTGGTCAGAAACTCCGGGTTAAGGGCCAGGTCGTGACGCAGCATCTTGATGGCCACCGGGCGGTTGAGGTCCCCGTGATAGCCGGTGTAGACCACCGCGAAGGCGCCCCGGCCCAGGATGGCGGTGATGAGGTATTTACCGATCCGCCGGTCGGCGGTCAGCTTGCGGGAGGCGAAGCGCTCGGCAACGATCTCGGTCAGAAAGGTGGCCACCTCCGGGTCGGCCTGGAGCATCTCTTCGAAAACATCCCTGGGAACTCGCCACAGCTCAAGATCGGTCACCGCCTCCACGTGCGCGCTGCGGGGCTCGCCGGTCAGAAGGGCCATCTCGCCGACAAACTCCCGCTCCTTGACCAGGCCCACGACGTGGCGCTCACCCTGCTTTTCCAGAACCACCCGGCAGGTCCCGGTGTGAACGAAGAAACACGCATCGCCCTCCTCCCCCTGGGTGATGAAGGTCTCCTCGGCCTTTACCGGTTGGTGGCGGATAATGTTCAGCAGCGGGCAGACCGCGTCGCGATGAATGGCCCTTAAAAAAGGCACCGTCCGGAAGAACTCGTAGTCCGAGGGGAAAGGGCCGGGTTTGGGGGCGTCGGCGGGGGCTGCGGGCAGTTTGAAATCGGCTGCGGCGGCCGTGCAGCCCACCAGGTGGTAGGCCGCCTTTTTCGGGTCCGGCCTGACCCAGCGCACCTGGCAATCGAAGCACCCCCAGCGCTTGCCGGGGAAGCCGAAGACGAAGAGGTGAAAGTGCTGCCCCGGCGGGATTTCCCGATTGGTCCAGAGGAGAAGGCCGTCCGGGCTGCCGTCATGGACATCGACATAGAAAGGCCGCTCCCCGCGGCGCCACGGCGGCGGAGAAGCACCCGTCCCGTCCACAGGCCTGAACAGGGCGACGCGCGGCGGGTTCAACGCCTGGCGCGGCGAGTTTCGCCGATTGGGGGCAGCCGGCGGCGCGGGTTTTCCGTCGGCGCCGGTTTTCGCATGGGGCTGATGCATGGGCTGGAAGGCATGGGAGGTGAATGATATTCATTCTTTACAGGGCACCCCATTATATGTCAAGGGGCTTTGGGGCTGACCTCCTGCGGGGTCGTGGCTTGCCGGGGTATTGAACGGCTATCCGGCAGCGGCGCCGGAGGGGTGTTGGTTGCCGCCGAGTTTACGGGGTGAAGACGTCGTCGAAGACCACCACCGCGGGCTGCGGCGGGACCGCCAGGTTGTGGGCCATGGCGTCTTTGAGGACCGCCACCGCGTCCGGGTCCAGCCACCAGTACCAGTAGGCGCCCTCTTCGCCGCCGAACTTGGAGAGCACCGTGGCCGGCATGCCGAACTTGTTCCAGTAGAGCAGGCGGGTGTAATTGATGTTCCAGAGCAGCACGAAGGGGTAGTCGTTGAAAACGATCTGGTCGATCTTGCGGATGATCTCGTTGCGTTTTTGGACGTCGAAGATCTCCTTCTGCAGGGCGATCAGGTCGTCCACCGCCGGGTTGCGAAAGCCCGTGATGTTGCTGCCGCCCAAGCGATCGGCCTCCCTTGAGGACCACATCCCCTCGGGGTCCTTGAAGATCCCCGCCCCCCAGGCCGCCCAGGTCATGTCGAAGTTGAAGCCGTCCATGTCCTTCATCCAGGCCGCCCAGTCCTTCTGGTCGATGATCAGCTCGATGCCCGCGTCCTTGAGGTCCTCGGCGTAGACCGCCAGGAACTTGTCGGTGCCCGCGCTGCGGGTGAGAAACTTGAAGACGAAGCGCCGGCCGTCCTTAACACGCCAGCCGGTGGCGGGGTCCACCGTCCAGCCCGCCTGATCGAGCAGCTCGCGGGCCTTTTGCTTGTCGAAGGGGGTCAGCGGGTTGGGACAGGGGGCTTTCAGCGAGTAGAGGTCCTCGTAGTAGGAGCGGTGCAGAAAGTACTGGCTGTACATCATCGTCTGGTTGAGCTTTTCGCGGTCCAGCAAAAGCGACATGGCCCGGCGCACCCGTAAATCGTCGAAGGGTGGCCGGCGCATGTTCATGGCAAAGCCCTGGAAGCCCACCGGCTTGTGGTTGAAGACCTGCTGCCGCACGATCCAGTTGTTGAAGAAGCGCGGTCCGCTGGTCTCGTTGACCCACTGGCGGGCGGTATAAACCGGGTAGAGGTCGATCAGGCCCTTTTTGAAGGCCTCGAAGGCGTTTTCGTTCTCGGCATAGAAGCGGAAGCGGATGGTCTGAAAGTTGCCGACCCCCCGGGTGCGCTGGGCCCCCCGCAGCCACCAGTCCGGGCGGCGCTCCAGCGTGAGGGCGATCCCCTCGGTGAGCGTGCCCAGGCGGTAGGGGCCCGAGACCACCGGAAACTCGAAGTTGACCTTGTTGAAGTCGCGCCCCTGGAGGGCGTGGCGCGGCAGGATCGACAGGCCGCCGGCCGCACCGAGGTTCTGCCAGTGGACGCTGCGGGCCCGGAAGCGGATGGTGCGCGCGTCCACCACCACCGGCTGCTCGAAGCGCTCCATGGCCACCTTCTGGGCGCCGGTGAGGTGCTTGGGGTCCATGATCGTGTCGAAGGTGAAGCGCACGTCCTGGGCCGTCACCGGCTGGCCGTCGCTCCAGCGGGCGGCCGGGTCGATCCGGAAGGTGAAGGTCCGCTTGTCCGCGGAGATCGTCCAACCCTCGGCCAGCCCCGGCCGGTACTCGGCGCTGACCGGGTCCATGTCCAGGAGCGACTCGTAGAGGGCGCCGAAAACCTGGGCCGACTGGGTGCTGCCGTCCAGGTAGTAGTTCAGACTACTGGGGTACTGGCCCAGGTAGACCGAGATCTCACCGCCGACCCGGGCGTCGGGGTCGGCCAGGGGGTTGGGGCGGTCCTGCCAGCCCTGATCGGGGAAGCGCTCCTCGGCGGCGGCCCCCGCTACGGCCAGCAGCAGGGCAAAAATCCAAAGCCAGGCTTTCATCGCAAGTCTCCACTGGGGCGACCGGGGGTCAGCTTCCCTTGAGCACATCGATCATGGAGTAGACCCGCGCCGGCCGCCCCTGCCGGATTTTCGCCGCCAGGTAGGCGACGGCATCCAGGGTGCCCAGGGCGTAGATGTCGCGGCCGTTGACGTTGTGGGTGAACTCGAAGCGCACGCTGCCGTCGGCGGAATCCAGAGTGTAGGTGTGCCAGCCGTGGCCTCGCAGGTGGGCCTCGGGAACGCCCCACTGCTCCCGCTGAACCACCGGGTCGCGCTCCATCTGGATCTCTTCGTCGGCAAGCGGCGCCCCCAGCTCCCGGAAGTAGCCCAGCATCGCGCGGGCCGTACCGCTGGTATCGGCCTTGCCCTGCTGGTGGCTTTCGCGCACGCTGAGGCGGTAGCCGCTGAAGAGTCCCGGAAAGGTCTCGGCGGCCCAGGCCATCATGGCCTGAAAGCCCACAATCTGCTTGCCCATGTTGGGGGCGATGACCGCCGCCGGGCCGGCCGCGGAGACGGTGGCCTGCAGACGTTCGCGGTCGCCGCCGGTGGTCCCCATGACGAAGGGCAGCCGGAAGCGGCAGTAGAATTCGGCGTTGGCGGTGATGGCCGAGGGGTGGGTGAAATCCACGCTGATAAAGGGACCGAAGGCCTCGATAACCGGTTGGATCTCGATCTCGCGGCGATCCGGGTGAATCAGGGCGACCTTGAATTCATCGGCGATGGTTTCGGTGGCGCTGATTTCGGGGCCGGTCAGGGAAAAGGGGACCACGCTGAAGCGTGCATCGGCCAGGGCGTGGCGAACGACGCAGGCCGCCATGTTGCCCGGCAGGCCGTTGATCATCACCGCTGTGGGTGCCATCGTCTACCTCCTTGCTGTGTCGACCTGCCGCGCCAGGCGGCGGGCCAAGTCTTTGAGACGGTTGAAGTCGCCCGCTTGCGGGGCGTCGAAATGGTGCTGCAGGGCCCGCACGGCGGCCGGGATGTAGGCCTCGAAAAAGGGTTTACCCTTCACCCGGCTGAGGTGGCCGAAGGCCCCCAGCATCTGCAGGTTGCGGCTGAGGGCGCAGTAGGCGTAGCCGGCCTGAAAGCGCTCGGGATCGCATCCCAGCCGCCGGCGGGCATAGGCCAGAAGACCCTCCTGGACCGGCGGGGGCAGTTCGACGTAGGGGTCGATCAGAAGCGCCGCCAGGTCGTATTGCACCGGCCCCGGGCGGGCCCCCTGAAAATCGATGAACCAGGGGCTTTCGCGGTGCCACATGATGTTGCGCGACTGAAGATCGCGGTGAATCAGGCCGTCCAAGCCATGGGCCAGCAGGCCGTCGGCCAGGGCGCCGAACTCCACCTGGAACTCGGCCGGCGAGACCTCAAGGCCCAGATAGCCCTGCACAAAGGCCGTCAGGAAATAGCGGCACTCGCGCTCCAGGATCAGCTGGCGGTCGAAACGCGGGCCCTGGTAGGCCCAGGCCGGGTCGAAGCCCGCCGCCCCCCGGGTCCAGAGCGGCAGGACCGCGTCGATCACCCGCCGGTAGATCGCAGTCAGCTCATCGGCCGAGGTGCAGCGCCGGGCGTGCTGCTGGAGGTTTTCATCCCCCAGGTCCTCCATAAAAACCAAGCCGCTAAAGGCATCGTGAACCCCGATGGCCGGCACCGGCACCCCTTTCCGCTGGAGATGGCGGCCGATGGCGATAAAGGCATCGGCCTCGCAGGTCTCCAGGCCGGGGCGGATGCCGTGATCGGCTAGAACGAGCGTGCGCTGCTCACAGCCCAGGCGGTACCAGGCGCGGTCCGAACCGTCGCCGGCCAGCTGCCGGCAGGCGATGGTGTCCGCCGGCGGCGGCGGGTCTTCGGGCCAGCGGCTGCGAAAGGCCCGCACGGCCAGATGGTCGCGGGCCGCGCGGCGATAGCGCTCGGGGGTGCCCAGGTCATCCCACCGGCAGGGGTCGGCCACGAAGGCCCGGATTTCCCCGCCGCCGGCCATCAGCCGGCGGAAGGCATCGATGCTGCTGTAAAAAACGCCCCGCGGGATCAGGTCCAGGATAGCGAGGTCCAGCACCTGGATGCCGGTGAAGGTCAGCCGGCGTTCCGCGGGCGCCTCCCGATGAAAGCCCGTAACGGTCCCCCGGGAGCTGACGGCGACGGTGTTGAAGCGCGGGCAGTCGGTCAAGGCCAGGGTGACGGGGTCCGGGTGGCCGCAGTGAAAGCGGTAGACCGCGGCAAGGTCGATATCGGTCAGGATATCGCTGTTGACCACCAGAAAAGGGCGCGCGTCCCAAAAATCGGCGAGATTTTGAATGGCCCCGCCGGTGCCCAGGATTTGGGGTTCAAAGCGCGTCCGGACCGGGACCGGGTAGCGCTGGGATTCTATGAAAGCCTCGATCCGGGCATGCAGGTGGTGGGTGTTGACCATCACGGCCTCACACCCGCCATTGATCAGCTGCCGGATCAGGTGCTCCAGCAGGGGGCGCCCGTCGATGGGGAAAAGCGGCTTGGGGGTGTGGTCGCTGTAAGGCCTGAGGCGCGTTCCAAATCCCGCTGCAAGAACAAGGGCTTTCATCGTTTCTTTAAAGTGTCGCTTAAGACCGAGACCAGGGCCTCAGGGCGGTAGGTGGCCGAGGTAGTGCTGCACCTTTTCGGCGTAGCGCTGGATCTTCTCCTCGGCGTCGGCATTCCGGATGCCGTGATAGTTGAGATAGTCGACGGCGTTGGCGTAGTTGATCTTGGAGAGCGCCTCGATGCGCTCCACCGCCTTTTCCTTGTACATTTTGGTCCCCAGCGACTGCACCTTTTTCAGTCGGTCTTTCTTGTCCAGCTCCTTTTTGCTGGGCCGCATGAAGGAGTTGAGGGCGATCCAGTAGGACTCGAAGAAGGGCTTCAGGAAACTGGCGAACTGCCGCAGCTTGCGGTAGCCGGCCGCGGTGAGCTGGTAGGTGTCCGGCAGGCTGCGGTGGGGCATCAGAATCGCGTCGTCGATAAACGCCTTGAGGGTCTTGCGAACGAAATACTCGGGGGTGCGGTCCACGTCATAGGCGAATTCGTTTTTGAAAAACTCCTGGATGAAGTGGTACTCGCTGTGAAGATCCACCGCGGAGAACTGAAAGGCGTCCTTGGCGAGGATCACCAGGCCGGTGATCGCAGCGGGAATGAAAAACGCGATGCAGCTGTTTTGATAGTAGGAAAGCGCCGTGCGTTTGTTGAGATTGATCTTGAACTCGGTCTCCCCCTCGATGTCCTCCTGCTTGGCGTCGACCTTTTCGATGAATTTGCTCCCGACAAAGGAGTCGAGCGCATTTTCAATCGCCCGGGTCTGGTCCATTAGGAGGGTGTCGGCCAGGGACACGCCCTGCGAAGAGAGATAACTCAGGTAGGTTTCGATGATCTCCGAAAGCTGCTGGTAGGTCAGGCGCTCCTTGGAGGCATTGAGCAGGGCGCTGGCCGCCAGGGCGTGGGGGGTGACCACCGTGACGGCGTTGATGGCGTTGACGATGCGAAAGCCCAGGTTGCGGCAGAGGATGTTCTGCTCCTTGCTGGACATTTCCGTGAAGGGGGTTTCAAAACGGGTCAGCACGTCCTTGATTGAGATCGGCTCGTTGAACTTGATGTAGATCCGGCCGAAGCGCTTTTTGAGGAACTTGCGCGCTTTGAGGACCTGCCAAAAATTCTCGGGCTCCTTCTGCCCGCCCTGGATCTCGTGCAGGTAGGCGTTTTCTTCCAAAACCCGGTCGTAGCCGATGTAGATCGGGGCGAAGATCATGTCTTCGCAGACCCCCTCGCGGTAGGCGCTCAAAATGATCGAGAGCAGGCCGAGCTTGGGCAGGATCAGCTTGCCGGTGCGGCTACGTCCGCCTTCGATGAAAAACTCGATGTTGAAACCTTCGGCCAAAAGCCAGCAGACGTATTCCGAAAACACCCTGGAATAGAGGACCGCGCCCTTGAAGGTGCGGCGGATGAAAAAAGCCCCGCCGCCCCGGAAAAAGGGCCCCACCGGCCAGAAGGAAAGATTTTTGCCGGCGGCGATGTGGGGACACGGCATGTTGTTGTGGTAGAGGATGTAGGAGAGAATCAGGTAGTCGATGTGGCTCTTGTGGCAGGGAATGAAGATCACGGGGCCGCGCTGGGCCATGGTTTTGACGCGGTTGAGGGCGTCGCGGTTGACGCTCACGCCCTCGAACATCGATTCCAGAAACCAGCGCACCAGGATGGCCCCGAACTTGATGACGAAGTTGTTGTACTTGGCCGCGATCTCATCGATGTAGCCGTCGGCCTCCTTGCGCACCTTGTGGAGCGGCAGCTCGCGTTTGGCCGCATACTGCTCCATGAACTCCTGCAGCCGTTCGCTGGTCAGAATCTGCTCCCTGAGCTCCTCCTGAGTCTTGAGAATCGGCCCGGTGATGCTCTGGCGGTGGCGGTTGATCTGCCGCAAAAGCTCCTGGCGCAGCAGCACGGCCTGCTGCTCCGGGTCGCGCTCGCGGATCTCGGGGTTTCCGATGAACTGCCGCAGATTCAGCGGCTGGGAGACCTCCACGAACACGTTGCCGGGGTTCTTGAAAAGGACCATGAGCTTGCGGATTTTGCGCGGGTTCTCGCGGGACCCAAGAAAAATATCCACGATCGAGGGGATCGAACGATAAGGCTCCCGGCCAAAGAGCATCAGCTGCGGCACCAGGAAAATCGGCCGATCCAGCGTCTTCTGAATTTCGATCAGGTGCTGAACCGGATCGGTGTGGGCCTTGACGAAGCGGCGGTGAAACCCCTTCTTTTCGACCAAGGAGAGAAAGGCGGTCTGGCCGCCGGCCATCGCCGCGCGCAAATAGCCGCTGCGGTATGGGTCGAGCAGCTTCCAGTGTTTGAAAAAATAGTGCGCGTGGGCCAGCAGCATGCGCAGGATGCGCGACACGGGCTGCCAGATCAAAAAGCGGTAGTCCAGCCCGATCTCGGGGTAACGCAGTTTCTCGCGCTGGTAGCGCGTGAAATAGAACCAGAACTCGAAGGTGCTCTTGTACTTGCCGGTGTAAACGATGGTCGCCTCGGGCGGCAGAGCCTTCAACAACGCCAGTTGACCGGCATCGATCTTGATGCCGGAGTAGAACATGTTCATCAGCAGACCCGCCAGAAACCCGATCTTGCCGGGGACGGTGCAGCTGAAATGGTGGTAGGTCCCCTGCAGGGCCTTCCCGACCCACCGCCCAAGCCGGCCGCGAGCCGGAGCCAAAGCACCGGGTTGTGATGGTTGGGATTGATCCATTTTGCGATCCGCTTGATATGTTCGATGCTGGCTGATATCGTAGATAAATGGAACACAGGGGCGGGCGAAATCGGCCCGATGGACGTCACACCGCTGGCAGACTGAAAGGGCAAAAGGGGCGGCCGGGGGCGATCAGGAGCCTTTGAATTAACAAAAAGGCGGCGGGTTTGCAATAACTCATTTTAAACCCCGCGCCCGGCCGGCTTTCCACCGCCCCGGGGAAAGAATATTTCCCCAAAATTGATGAAGCGGTAAAAAGTCAAAAACCTGACGGTTTCGTAGAAAGGTCAAGTTACGGCGCGCAAATCTCGAGGAGTGAGGCCTACTTATGTACGCCGCAGCGACTTCGAGATGCAGCGCAACGCAGAAATTGGCCTTTCTACAGAACCGTCAAAATTTAAGCTTGCGTTACCGATACGGTTGTGGTATTTCCTGAGATCATTTTGAAAACGACTTCTAAAAGAGTATATCTACCGGATATTATTTTAAATTTCGGCATACTTAGACGAGTCAAAAGCAGGTCGGGTGGGTTGGCTGGCATTTGTCGCAAGTGGTTTGCCCCGCTGGCGTCCGGGCGGGAACAATTCATCGGGAAACAGGGCATTTCAATCGAGAAAATACAACTCAATCATGGCCACGTTAAAGGAGGATGATTTTCTATGAAAACGTTAATTGGTGGTGCAGTCGCTGCTGTTCTGGGTCTCATTGGCCTGTCGGTGTGGTGGAAACCTTTTCTGCAGCTTTTGGCGGGCGCAATCCCGATCATGCTTCTGCTTGGCGGTGGATTGGCGCTTTACCTGGGCTTTGACGAACTCAAAGACTCCTGGAAAAAAGATGAGACGACAAGCGATGTGACTGAGAGCGCCACGGATGACGTTGATCAATACAAAAAGGAAATCGACGACCTCAAAAAAGAGATCGAAACCCTGAAGGGCGAGAAAGCCTGATCCTTCCCGATCCATAGATCCAAGAACGCTATCCTTAGTCAAAAACCCTGCACATGCTCGTGTGCAGGGTTTTTTGTTGCCCGCCCGCCCCCGCCCTTTGACCGCAATTCCGCCTGCGGGTAACGGGCTTGAATGGATCGGTGAAAGCTCAGCCATAGAGCAGATATTTCGCCCGCATCTCTCTGAAGCGGTTGAGCTCAGGCTCCCAGGCGGCCGCCAGGGTGCGCACGGGCACCCCCGCGGCCAACTGCCGATGTAAACTTGTGGCGCCGGTGAGCAGCACGATGGGCAATTTCTCGAATTCGTACTCGTAGGGCGGCTGCCGCCAGGCAAACTCCGCGGGGTGACAGGCCAGCACGGCCCGCAGCAGTTCAAGGGTAGCCTCGTATGGGCGGTAGCGGGCTGGGTCGGTAACATGTATCTGGAAACCGTGGCAGGCGCTGCCGGACCACTTGCTGGCGGTTGGCTCGAACACCAGCGGCCGCAGCCAGATCCCTGAAAGTTCCGCCTTGTCCACGGCGGCCAGAATCTTGCGGGTATCGAAAAAGGGGGCGCCGAAGACCTCAAAGGGCTGGGTGGTGCCGCGCCCCTCGGAGACATTGGTCCCCTCCCAGAGCACCTGACCGGGGTAGACCCGGGCCGCGGCCGGTGTGGGCAGGTTGGGCGACGGGGGCACCCAGGGAAGACCCGTGGCCGCAAAATCCATCCAACGCCGCCAGCCTGTAAGCGGCACCACGTCCAGCTCGCAGCAAACGCCGAAGGCCTGGTTGAAAAGGCCGGTGAGCTCGCCCAGGGTGAGACCGTGGCGCATGGGAATGGGATAGCGCCCCACGAACGAGACCGTTTCGGAATCAAGGCAGTTGCCTTCCACCTGGATCCCGTCGATGGGGTTGGGGCGGTCCAGGATCACCACCCGCTTGCCGAATTTGCGGGCAGCCTCCAGGCAGTAGGAGACGGTGTAAACAAAGGTGTAGACCCGCGTGCCGACATCCTGCAGGTCCACCAGCAAGAGGTCGATCGGCGCCAGCATCTCCTCCGTGGGTACCCGCGTCTGGCCGTAGAGGCTGAAGACCGGCAAACCGGAGACGGGGTCCGTGATGTGGTCGGACTCGATCATGTTGTCTTGCTTTTCGGCAAAAAAGCCGTGCTGGGGGGAGTAGAGGGCTTTCAACTGGCCGGGAAAGCGAGCCTGGATCAGATCGCGGGCGTGACGCAAGCGGTGGTCCACCGAAGCCGGGTTGCACAGCAGGCCCAGCCGCTGACCGGCCAGCCAAGCCGGGGGGTGGGTCAGCAGTTTTTCAAGACCGGTTTGAACCTGCACCATGGTGTTTCCCCCTTTTCGCCTGCTCCGTTGCGGATGTTCAAGCGCATGCCGGGTGGATCGCCTTGCCCCGGGCGCCCGCGGCTGTCTGCCGATCCGCCAAGGGTTTGTTTTAGCACAAGGCGCGTCGCCGCCCAAACAAAATTGACAATTCCGTAGAAAAGGTTAATTTCCGCGTTGCGCCGCATCCCGAAGCCCGGAGCAAGTCGGAGGACCCACTGGCCGCCGGCGGCTTTAAAAGGCTTGACATTGTTCCTATTAAAAAATAGTGAATTGGCTTTGTCCAGTTTATGTGAGGCGAAGCGTTGGGACTGAATTTAAAAGGTGTGGTCATCATCGTCGGCAATTACGGCAGCGGCAAATCCGAAGTCGCCGTCAACCTGGCGGTGCACAGCCGGCGGGCCGGCCGCTCGGTTCGGATCGCCGATCTGGACCTGGTCAACCCCTATTTCCGGACCCGCGAAGCCCGAGGGCCGCTCACAGCCCTGGGCATCGAAGTCGTACTGCCGCCGGAGCGCTACCTGCACGCGGACCTGCCCATTTTGGACCCTGCCGTGGCGGGGGCTATTCTGGCCCCGGGGGAC
The DNA here is from genome assembly GCA_022340425.1 of Desulfobacteraceae bacterium. Taxonomy (NCBI): domain Bacteria; kingdom Pseudomonadati; phylum Thermodesulfobacteriota; class Desulfobacteria; order Desulfobacterales; family Desulfobacteraceae; species Desulfobacteraceae bacterium. The sequence continues at coordinate 63,149 of JAJDNY010000162.1, forward strand.
ATCACCATTTTGGATGTGGGCGGTGACGGGGTCGGCGCCACCGTGCTGGCGGCACTGGCCGATGCCTTCCGCAAGCACCCGCCGCGCATGCTGCAGGTGGTCAATCCCTACCGGCCGTTTACCGAAACCCTCCAGGGCTGCCAGCAGATTCGCGCCCAAATTGAATCCGCCGCCCGCATGACCGTGGATGGCTTTGTGGGCAACGCCAATCTGATGGACGAAACCACCGCCCACCACATCTACGATGGCTACCAATTCGTCCGGGAACTGGCCGCTGCCGCGGCCCTGCCGCTGGAGTTCGTCACCGCGGCAGCGCCCCTGCTGCCCCACCTGGACCGCAGCCGGTTTGCCTGCCCGCTGCTGCCCATCGAGCGCCAACTGGTGACACCCTGGGTCAAGGCGGCGCCGCTGGGACCCAAAAACCTGCGTGTGGTCTGATTCCCGGGGCAAAACCGGTCGGCATCCCCATTTTTTCTACTGCGAAGGAGTTGAAGATTCATGAAGTACAAACACATTGTCGACAGCGATCGCTGCAAGGGCTGCGGGCTGTGCGTGGACATCTGCCCCAAGAACGTCCTGGAAATTTCCAAGCAGGTCAACACCAAAGGCTATTTCCCGGTGTACCAGGCGCGGCCAGAGGACTGCATCTTCTGCTCGGCCTGCTGCATCATGTGCCCGGACGTTGCCATCACCATCATCGCGATAGCCGAGGAAAAAGAAAAGGCGCAATCAGCTTAGGACGGAGAAAAAATATGGGCAAGATTTTGATGAAGGGAAACGAGGCCATCGGCGAGGCGGCCATCAGGGCCGGCTGCCTGAACTACTTTGCCTATCCGATTACCCCGCAATCCGAGGTGGCCGAGTATCTCGCCCGCCGGATGCCCGAGGTCAACGGCGTCTTTCTTCAAGGCGAAAGCGAAGTCGCCGTCGCTTATATGCTGTTCGGGGCCGCCGGCTGCGGGGAGCGGGTCTTCACCTCGTCCTCGAGCCCCGGCATCAGTCTGATGAGCGAGGGGTTGAGCTACATCGCGGGCGCCCAGCTGCCGGTGGTGTTCGTCAATATCATGCGCGGCGGCCCCGGCCTGGGCGGCATCCTGCCCTCCCAGGGGGACTACTTTCAGGCCACCAAGGGCGGCGGCCACGGGGATTACCACCTGCTGGTGATGGCGCCGGCCAGCGTTCAGGAAACCGTCGAGATGGTGATGCAGGCATTTCCGCTGGCGGAGAAATACCGCAACCCGGTCATGATCCTGGGCGACGGCCTGATCGGCCAGATGATGGAGCCGGTGGCCTTTCCCGACCACCTACAGGTCCCTGCCAGCGACAAAAGCGCCTGGGCCACCAGCGGCATCGACACCCGTAAGGGCGGGGACCGCAACCTGGTCAAATCCCTCTACCTGGACCCCAAGGTGCTCAACGACCACAACCTCCTCTTGAAGTCCAAATACGAGCGCATGGCCCGGGAGGAGATCCGCTTCGAGCCTTACAACCTCGACGCCGACTACGAGGTACTGATCGTCAGCTACGGCACCATGAGCCGGGTCTGCCGCACCACCATCGACGCCCTCAAAGAGCGCGGCGTCGATGTCGGCATGCTGCGCCCCCAGACCCTGTTTCCCTTCCCGCTGCAGGCGATCCGCGAGGCGGCGGCCAAACCCAGCTGCAAGGTGGTGGTCAGCATCGAGATGAGCATGGGCCAGATGGTCGAAGATGTCGAACGCGCGGTTCAGGGCCAGCGGCCGGTCACCTGGTACGGCAAGTGCGGCGGCGATGTGCCCACCCCGGAGGAAATTGCGGACGTCGTTCTCGAACTCGGAAAAAAAGGAGCATAAAAGATGGGTAAAACCTTCAAAAAACCGGAGTCGCTGACCGACGTGCCCACCCATTACTGCCCGGGCTGCACCCACGGTGTGATCCACCGGCTGGTGGCCGAGGTGATCGACGAACTGGGGATCCGGGGCCGCACGGTGGGCATCGCACCGGTGGGCTGCGCCGTTCTGGCCTACAACTACTTCAACTTCGATTTCCAGGAGGCGGCCCACGGCCGCGCACCGGCCATGGCCACGGGCATCAAACGGGTGCGCCCCGATTTGATGGTCTTCACCTACCAGGGAGACGGGGACCTGGCCAGCATCGGCATGGCCGAGATTGTCCACGCTGCCAACCGCGGCGAAAAATTCACCACGGTTTTCGTCAACAACGCCGTTTACGGCATGACCGGCGGCCAGATGGCGCCCACCACGATGCCCAACCAGCGCACCACCACCTCCCCCTTCGGCCGCAAGGTCGAGGAGACCGGCATGCCCATCCGGATGGCCGAGCTGCTGGCCTCGCTGCAAACCCCGGCTTACATCGCCCGGCAGACGGTGCTCAAGCCGAAGTACATCGTCAAGGCCAAAAAGTGCCTCAAAAAGGCGTTTCAGTACCAGCTGGAAGGCCGCTGCTTCAGCTTTGTGGAAATGGTCAGCACCTGCCCGACCAACTGGGGACTAACACCCAGCGAAGCGGTCAAGTGGTCGGAGGAAACCCTGTTGCCCTACTACCAGCTGGGTGAATTCAAAACCCCCGAGTAGCCCGAGGAGAGGATATGCAAAGCGAAGTGATGTTTGCCGGATTTGGCGGCCAGGGGATTCTTTTGGCCGGAAAGATACTGGCCCACGCGGCCATGGAGGCGGGCTATGAAGTGGCCTGGATCCCCTCCTACGGCCCCGAGATGCGCGGCGGCACCGCCTACTGCACCGTGGTCATCAGCGACCGGCCGATCGGCTCGCCCATCATCCGCAACCCCCAGCACCTGGTGGCCATGAACCGGCCCTCGCTGGAGAAGTTCGCCCCCAGCGTGAAGGCCGGTGGGGTGGTGATCATCAACAGCTCGCTGATCCCGGTCGACGCCAAGCGCGACGACGTGGACGAACTGAAGGTCCCGGCCACCGACATCGCCGATTCCTTAGGCAGCGTCAAGGCTGCCAACATCGTGGCCCTGGCGGCTTTCGTGGCCCGCAGTGGGATCGTTGACTTCGAGCTCTTCCGGGAGTGCGTCAAGGAAGAATTCGCAGCCAAGGAAAAATTCATCCCCCTCAACATGAACGCCATCGACGCCGGCCGCAAGGCCGCCGAGAAATAAGGCCGAGGCTGCGCCCCAGCCCGCTGGCCACTCGGGCCGCCCGCTGCCCCCAAAGCGGAAATCAACCCCATGAACCTACCGGCACCCGACTACATCCTGGCGATCCAGCCCTACGAACCCGGCAAGCCCTGTGAAGAACTGGAGCGGGAGTACGGCATTTCCGATTCGGTCAAACTGGCCTCCAACGAAAACCCGCTGGGGCCTTCGCCCCTGGCGGCGGCGGCCGTCAAGGACTGCCTGAACAGCCTCCACCGCTACCCCGATGCCACCGGCTACCGATTGACCCGGCAGTTGGCGGCCAAGCTCGGCGTGAGCCCCGCCAACATCGTTCTGGGAAATGGCTCAGACGATCTCATCGGCATGCTGGCGCGGGTCTTTCTGCAGCCCGGCGACGAGGTCCTGATTCCCAAGCCGGCCTTTATGATGTACGACATCACGGTGCGCGCCGCGGGCGCCGTTCCGATATACTCCCCCTTGCGGGAGCTGGTCATCGATCTCGAGGACATGGCCCGCCGGATGGGGCCCAAAACCCGGATGGTGTTCATCACCAACCCCCACAACCCCACCGGCAGCGTGGTGACCCGGGCGGCCATGGACCGGTTTCTCTCGGCCTTGCCCGCCGGGGTGGTGGTGGTCCTCGACGAGGCCTATGTTGAGTTCGTGCGCAACCCGGACAGTCCCGACGGCTGCCGCTATCTCGACGAAAACCGGCTGCTGGTGGCGCTACGGACCTTTTCCAAGGCCTACGGTCTGGCTGGGCTGCGGATCGGCTACGGCCTCATGCCGCAGGCGGTCGCGGAGTTGCTCCACCGCATCCGCCAGCCCTTCAACACCAATGCCCTCGCCCAGGCCGCGGCCTGCGCCGCGCTGGAGGACAGCACGCACCTGGCACACACCCTGAAGACCGTGCACGAGGGCCTGGCCTACCTCCAAGCCGGTCTGCGACGCATGCAGGTCCGCTATTTTGAAACCGAGGCCAATTTCTTCCTGATCGACCTGGAACGCGACGCGGCCGCCGTCCATCAAAAACTGCTGCGCCAGGGGGTCATCGTACGCCCCATGGGCGGCTACGGGTATCCCCGCTTCCTGAGGGTCAACGCCGGCCTTCCCAGTGAAAACGAGCGCTTCTTGAAGGCGCTGGCGGCGGCCCTTTAGACCGGCCGCGACTTCTGATGAGGCAACGGGTCATGGCTTCGGATCCCACCCACCGCCGTCTGGTCATCACCATCGACGGGCCCGCCGGCGCCGGCAAGACCACGGTCAGCCGCACTCTGGCCCAGCGGCTGGGGTATCGCTACGTGGATACCGGCGCGCTCTACCGCGCGGTGGCCCTGGCGGCGCTCCAGGCCGGACTGCGGTCCGACGATGACGCGGGCCTGGAGCGGCTCTGCGGCCGACTGAAGCTCGCCTTTGCATCCGCCCAAAACGGCAGCCCGCGCCTGCTCTCAGACGGAGTCGACGTCAGCGGCCAGATCCGCTCGCCGGAGGTCACCCTGATGGCCTCGGCGGTATCGGCGCGCCCGCCGGTTCGCCGAGGGTTGCTGCGCATGCAGCGCGAACTGGGCCGCGAGGGCGGGGCCGTGTTCGAGGGCCGGGACATGGGCACGGTGGTTTTTCCGGGGGCGGACGTCAAATTTTTCCTGGATGCCTCCCCCCACACCCGGGCCCTGCGGCGCTATGCGGAAATCCATGCCACGACCGGCCAGAGCCTGGCCGAAATCGAGGCGGCCATCCGCCAGCGAGACGCCAACGACCGCAACCGGAAGCTGGCGCCGCTGCAGCCGGCGGAGGATGCCATTTCCGTGGATTCCACCGATCTCACGATTGAACAGGTGGTCGAGCAGATGCTGGGCCATGTTCTGCGAAAAAAACACCAACTCTCTGCATAATCCCGCCCGCTCCCGGCGCCGGCAGCTTTTCCCGGCCGTGGAACCTCACTTTAAAGTTGTTTTTTTTTCGTTTGTCTGATAGTAGGGTCGATTTATGCGATTCCCTTCGGAAGGGACGCAATCAAACCAGGTAAGGGGGACTTTTTGTTTCATGGAAAATTTAACAGAAAACGATTCTAAACAACCGCAGGAGTTGCAGGAAACCGCAGAGACGGCCGCCACCGCGACCAGCGACCCGTCTTTGGCCGAAGCCGACGTCGATACCGACAGCGCCCCGGCCGAAGAAACCATGGAAGACTTGATGGAAATGTACGAAGAGAGCATCAAGCGCTTCCGGGAAGGCGAGGTCGTCACCGGCAGGATCATCGCCGTTGACAAGGACTACGTTCTGGTGGACATCGGCTACAAGTCCGAAGGCCAGATCCGCATCCAGGAATTCCGCGATGAAAACGGCGAAATCAACGCCAAGCTCAACGACGAAGTCGAGGTGATGGTGGAATACTGGGATGACGAAGAGGAGCGCGTCATCCTGTCCAAGGAAAAAGCCGCCAAGGTCAAGGTCTGGGATGCCATCAAAACCTGCTACGACGACAACGGCACCATCGAGGGAGTCATCACCAACCGGGTCAAGGGCGGCTTTTCGGTGGACGTCGGCGTCCAGGCGTTTCTGCCGGGTTCCCAGGCTGATCTGCGCCCCATCCGCAATCTGGATGAGCTGGTGGGCAAAAGCTTCCCCTTCCGGATTCTCAAATACAACCGCAAACGCAGCAACATCGTGCTCTCAAGGCGGGTGCTGCTGGAAGAGGAGCGCGAGGCCAAGCGCTCCCAGACCCTCAGTTCGATCCATGAGGGCAAGATCATGGCCGGGACCGTCAAGAACATCACCGAGTACGGCGTCTTCGTCGACTTAGGCGGCCTGGACGGCCTGCTGCACATCACCGATATTTCCTGGGGGCGCGTCAAGCATCCCTCGGAGCTCTATTCCGTGGGCGACAAGATCCAGGTCAAGGTCCTGCATCTGGACCTCGAGAAAGAGCGCGTCTCGCTGGGTGTCAAGCAGCTGGTACCGGATCCCTGGACCACCGCCGCCGAAAAGTATCCGGTCGGCTCGCGGGTCAACGGGAAAGTTGTCAGCCTGACCGACTACGGCGCCTTCGTGGAATTGGAGGAGGGCATTGAGGGTCTGATCCACGTCTCGGAAATGTCCTGGACCCGCAAGGTCCGCCACCCCTCCAAGGTGGTTTCGGTGGGGGAGATGGTCGACGCGGTGGTGCTCGACATCAAGCCCGACAACCGCCGGATCTCGCTGGGGATGAAACAGGTGGTGCCCAACCCGTGGGATGTGATCAACGAGAAATACCCGATCGGGACCACCATCGAGGGCAAGATCAAGAACATCACCGACTTCGGTCTGTTCGTGGGCATCGACGAGGGCATCGACGGGTTGATCCACATCTCCGACATTTCGTGGACCAAACGCATCAAACACCCCAATGAGGTCTACAAAAAAGGTGACCTGGTGCAGGCCATCGTTCTGGACATCGACAAGGAGAACGAACGCTTTTCGCTGGGCATCAAGCAGCTCCAGTCCGATCCCTGGCAGACCGTGGCCGAGCGCTACGATGTCGGCAAGGAGATCACCGGAACGGTGACCAATGTGACCGATTTCGGTGTTTTCGTCGAACTCGAGGAAGGCATCGAGGGGCTGGTCCACGTCTCGGAGATCAGCAAGGAGAAAATCAAGACCCCCGTCGGCATGTACAACGTCGGCGACGTGATCACCGCCCGGGTGATGAACATCAATAGCGACGACCGCCGCATCGGGCTCTCCATCAAGCGGATGGACATGGAAGACGACCAATCCCTGCTCAGCGATTACGTCAACAGCATGGGACCGGCCACCTCTTCCTTCGGCGAGATTCTGCGCGAAAACTTGCAGGGCAAGCTGAACGAGGAATAAGGGCGCGCTTGCTGCCGCAAGCAGCATACAGCGACGGGCAGGGTTCGGGGAGTGCACCCCCGGCCCTGCCCGTTTTGACTTTGACAGTTCCGTAAAATGGCCAATTTCTGCGTTGCGCTGCATCTCGAAGTCGCTGCGACGTACAATCGTACGCCTCACTCCTCGAGATTTGCGCGCCGTAACTTGACCTTTTTACGAAACTGTCTGGATTTTGACTTTTTACTGGTTCATCAACTTTCACCGTCACTTTTTTTGATTCCCACCCGAACAGCCCGGGGAAGGTTCCATCATGTTCGCGCGCCGACACCCCTTTCTGTTTTTTCTGCTGGCCTTGACCGCCCTGGTGGGCGGCACCGTGGTCTGCCTTTCCCTGATCCTCACCCTGGGCTTTGGGGTTCCCCGGCTTGACCTGGGCCCGAAGGTGGGGGTGATCGAGATTTCGGGCGCCATCACCGAGGCCGAGGACACCCTCGCGCGCCTGAAAGCGTTCCGGGAGGACGACACGGTGCAGGCCATCGTCATCCGCATCGATTCCCCGGGCGGCGGTGTGGGGCCCGCCCAGGAGATCTACAGCGAAATCCGCAAGACCATACCCACCAAGAAAATCATCGCCTCCATGGGCAGCGTCGCGGCCTCGGGAGGCTACTACCTGGCGGCGGCCGCCAACGGGATAGTGGCCAACCCGGGCACCATCACCGGCAGCATCGGGGTGATCATGGGCTACACCGACCTGCAGGAGGTCTTTCGCAAGATCGGACTGACACCGGTGGTGATCAAAAGCGGGGCCTTCAAAGACATGGGCTCACCGCTGCGGGAGATGAGCGCTGAGGAGCGCGCCATCCTGCAGGGCTTCGTGGACCAGATCCACGAACAGTTCGTCCAGGCCGTGGCAGAGGGCCGCAACATGGACAGCGCCGCGGTGGCGCCGCTGGCCGACGGCCGCATCTACAGCGGACAGGAAGCCCTCAAATTGGGATTGGTGGACCGGCTCGGCAACCTCAGCGATGCCATCGCCTGGGCCGGCAACCTGGGAGGGATCGAGGGGGAGCCCGAAGTGGTCTATGCCCGCGAAAAAACCGGGGCCTTCCTGAAATACTTCCTGGAGACGGCCGTCAAGGCCGTGATCGAGCAGATCCCCGCGGCCCTCTCCGGCAGCGGGTACCTCACCCCCGGCCGCTGATACCGCCGCGACCCGGCACCTCCCCTATTCGAACATACTCACATCCCCCATCCCTCGGCGAATCACCTCGGGAACGTCGTCGATCAGCGAGATGACGCTGGAGGGTTCCCCCGCCACGATGCCGCCGTCAATCACGATGTCGATCCGGCTGCCGAAATAATCCTGGATCAGGGTCGGGTCGTGGAAGACCGACCCCTCGGGGGTGGCGGCGCTGGTGGTCAGGATCGGATTGCCCAACTCCTTGACCAGGGCGATGCAGATGGCGTTGTCGGGCACCCGAATGCCGGCCGTGCGCCGCTTGGTCAACATGATCTTCGGCACCAGGCGCGAGCCCTCCAGAACGAAGGTGTAAGGCCCGGGAAGCAGCCGTCTCATGGTTTTGTAAGCGTAGTTGGAGACTTTGGCATAGCTGCTGATGGTGGTCAGATCCGAGCAGATGAAGCTGAAAGGGTTTTTCTTGTCGCGCTGTTTGAGCTGGTAAATCCGCTCGATGGCGTGCTTGCTCATGATATCGCAGCCTATGCCGTAAAAGGTGTCGGTGGGATAGGCGATCACCCCGCCGCCCCTCAGGGTGTCGACCACTTTGCGGATCAGGCGCGGTTGGGGATTCTGGGGATTGATCTGAATCAACATGACGATCGGGTCCTGTGGTGCCTGCTGGGGGTTGAAAAACGGGCGGCCCGCGAGCAAATAAGACTCGTTCCCTATTACGCCCGAGGGTCCAAGTCAACCGCTCAAATTAAAAATTGACCTGATCCGATGCTTTCGCTATAGGGGTGGGTTAAAATTTTTCGTGCGTTCACGTGCCTGATCTTCCCCTGCCCCGGAATCCGGGTTCGCAGATGCGCGCCAACCATCTGGAGGAATTCACATGTCAATCCCCCCGCCCCAGGAGGCCTATTCTTTCGACGATGTCCTGCTGCTGCCCGGCTATTCGGACATCCTGCCCAGGGACTGCAGCACCAAAACCCGCCTAACCCGCGATCTGGCGCTCAACATCCCGGTGGTCAGCGCGGCCATGGACACCGTCACCGAATCCAGCACGGCCATCAGCATGGCCCGCGAAGGCGGGATCGGCTTCATCCACCGCAACATGGGCATCGAAAACCAGGCCCAGGAGGTTGACCGGGTCAAAAAATCGGAAAGCGGCATGATCATCAACCCGGTGACCATCACCCCGGAGCAGCCCGTGCGGGAGGTGCTCAAATTGATGGAACGCTTCCGCATCTCGGGGGTGCCCGTCACCCGCGGGGAGCAGCTGGTGGGAATCGTCACCAACCGCGACTTGCGTTTTGAAACCAACCTCGACACCCCGATCTCGGAGGTGATGACCAAGGACCAGCTGGTCACGGTTTCCGAGGGCATTTCCCTGGAGGAATCCAAGAAGCTGCTTCACCAACACCGCATCGAAAAGCTCCTGGTGGTGGACCGTCAGGGACGGCTGACCGGCATGATCACCATCAAGGACATCGAAAAAATCAAAAAATACCCCAATGCCTGCAAAGACAGCATGGGGCGCCTGCGGGTCGGGGCGGCCGTCGGGGTCGGGGCGGATATGGAGGAGCGCGCCCATGCGCTGATCGCCGCCGGGGCGGACGTTCTGGTGATCGACACCTCCCATGGGCACTCCAAGAACGTGATCGAAGCGGTCCAGCGGCTGAAGAGCACCTTCAAGGGCCTTCAGCTGGTGGCCGGCAATGTCGGCACGGCCGAAGGCGCCCAGGCCCTGATCGCTGCCGGTGTGGACAGCGTCAAGATCGGCATCGGGCCGGGCTCCATCTGCACCACCCGGATCGTGGCGGGCATCGGGGTGCCCCAGATCTCGGCCATCATGAACTGCCGCGAGATCTCCGAGAAAACCGGTGTGCCGCTGATCGCCGACGGCGGCATCAAATTTTCCGGGGACCTCACCAAGGCCTTGGGAGCCGGCGCTCACTGCGTGATGATCGGCGGTATGCTGGCGGGCGTCGAGGAGAGCCCCGGCGAGCTCATCATCTACCAGGGCCGCAGCTACAAGGTCTACCGCGGCATGGGGTCGCTGGAGGCCATGAAAATGGGCAGCAAGGACCGCTACTACCAGACCGAACAGGAAGCCGACGACAAACTCGTGCCCGAAGGCATCGTCGGCCGCGTACCCTACCGCGGCAAACTATCGGAAACCATTCACCAGCTGATGGGCGGCCTGAAAGCCGGAATGGGCTATGTGGGCTGCCGAAACGTGGAAGAACTCCACCGTAAGGCCCGTTTCATCAAGATCAGCGCCGCGGGCCTGCGCGAAAGCCATGTGCATGACGTCATCATCACCAAGGAAGCCCCGAATTACCGCCTGGACTGAGACCGCCCGCTGACCTCGGGCGTTGGGCCATTGCCCCGCCCGCGGCGACGGCCGCCCCCAACCCCGGCCGGCCGCCGCCTGCACCGCCCTTGCCGGTCCCTTCCACAATCGGTTGTTGTGCTGACGCCGCGGCCATGCTATATATGGGCCGCTGGCGGGGCCATCCGCCTGAATTTAAATCGCTTCTCCCGCTTTTCACCCCCCACTTCAGACAGGTACCCGAATGCCTTCGACACCTGACTTCGTCCATCTCCACGTCCACACCCAATACAGCCTCCTGGACGGCGCCATCCGCATCGATTCGCTCCTCAAGCGGGTGACCGAATTCGGGATGTCCAGCGTGGCGATCACCGATCACGGCACCATGTTCGGGGCCGTCGAGTTTTACGACAAGGCCCGCCAGGCGGGCATCAAGCCGATCATCGGCTGCGAGTGCTACGTGGCGCCGCGCACCCTGCGGGACAAAACCCCCCTGGACAGCAAAGGAGTGACCCACCTGATCCTGCTGGCCCAAAACCAGGAGGGCTACCGCAATCTCTGCCAGCTGGCGTCGATTGCCCAGCTCCAGGGGTTTTACTACAAACCGCGCATCGACAAGAGCCTCCTGCAGGCCCACAGCAAGGGGCTGATCGCCCTTTCGGCCTGTCTGCAGGGCGAAATTCCGCGCCGCATCCGGGAAAACCGCCTGGATCTGGCCGATGCGGCCGCCCAAAGCTACCTGGAGATCTTCGGCGAGAACAACTTCTATTTGGAGGTCCAGCACAACGGGATCGAACTCCAGGAGCGGGTCAACGCGGCCCTGCGCGACATGAGCGCCCGCCTCTCGATCCCGCTGGTGGCCAGCAACGATTGCCATTACCTGGACAAGGACGACGTGCGCGCCCACGATGTCCTGCTGTGCATCCAGACCGGCAAGACCGTACGCGACAGCGAGCGTTTCAAATTCCGCACCGACCAGCTTTATTTCAAACCCCAGGAGGAGATGGCCGTCTATTTCAAGGACTACCCCGGCGCTATCGAAAACAGCGTCGCCATCGCCGAGCGCTGCCAGATCGAATTCGACTTCGGCACCTACCATTTTCCCCAGTTCGCCACCGAAACCGGCATGCCGCCGGCGGCGCTTTTCGAGCGCCAGGTGCGCGAGGGCTACGCGCGGGTCATGCAGAAAATCCGCCAGCTGAACCCCGCTGTGGACGAATCCGCCTATCGCGAACGCCTGGAGTTTGAAATCGAGATCATCAAAAGGATGAACTTCCCCGGCTATTTTCTGATCGTGGCCGACTTTATCCGCTATGCCAAGGACCACAATATCCCCGTCGGGCCCGGGCGCGGTTCGGCGGCCGGCAGTCTGGTGGCCTACAGCCTGGGGATCACCGACCTCGACCCCCTGGCCCACGGGCTGATTTTCGAGCGCTTTCTCAACCCCTCGCGCTCCAGTATGCCGGATATCGACGTGGATTTCTGCATCAACGGCCGTGAGGAGGTCTTCAAGTACGTCGTCCAGAAATACGGCGGCGGGGACTACGTGGCCCAGATCATCACCTTCGGAAAACTCAAGACCCGCGCCGTGATCCGGGATGTAGGGCGCGCCCTGGACATTCCCCTGCGGGAGGTGGACGCCATCGCCAAGATGGTGCCCGACAAGCTCGGGATCAAACTCGACGAAGCCCTCCGGCAGGAGCCCAAGCTGGCCCAGCTGGCCCAGGAGCAGCCGGAGATCGGCGATCTGATCAATATCTGCCGGGTCCTGGAGGGGCTGCCGCGGCACGCCTCGACCCACGCCGCCGGGGTGGTCATCGGCGACAAACCGCTGGTGGAATACCTGCCGCTTTACCGGGGCAAGAACAACGAAGTGGTGACCCAATTCGACATGAAGCGGGTCGAGCAGATCGGGCTGGTGAAGTTCGACTTCCTGGGGTTGCGCAACCTGACGGTGATCCAAAATGCGCTCGCGCTGATCCAGGACCTGGAGCAGGAACCGCCCGATCTGGCCAACCTGACCCTGGACGATACGGCCACCTACCGCCTGCTGTGCGCCGGGGACACCACCGGCGTATTCCAGCTGGAAAGCTCGGGCATGAAAGACCTGCTGGTGCGCCTTAAACCCGAATGTTTCAGCGACATCGTCGCCCTGGTGGCCCTCTACCGCCCCGGCCCGATGGAAAGCGGCATGATCGATGACTACGTCGAGCGCAAGCACGGCCGCAAACGGGTGTCCTACCTGCACCCGACCCTTGAGCCGATCCTGCAGGAAACCTACGGGGTCATCGTCTACCAGGAGCAGGTGATGAAAATCGCCAGCGAGCTGGCCAGCTACTCCATGGCCGAAGCCGACGGCCTGCGCAAGGCGATGGGCAAAAAGATCGCCGCCATCATGGCCCAGCAGCGCGACCGCTTCATGAAGGGCGCCGTCGAAAAGGACGTCCCGGCGGACACCGCCAAAGAGATTTTCGACCTCATGGAAAAATTCGGCGGCTACGGCTTCAACAAGTCGCACTCGGCCGCCTACGCCCTGATCACCTACCAGACCGCCTACCTCAAGACCCATTTTCCGGTGGCTTTCATGGCGGCCCTGCTCACCAGCGAAATGCACTCCTCAGACGGGGTGATCAAGTTCATCGCCGAATGCCGCAGCCACAACATCCCGGTGCAACCGCCGAACATCAACGAAAGCGACAAAACCTTCACCGTCAGGGACGAAGAGATCCTCTTTGGGCTGGTGGCGGTCAAAAACGTGGGCGAAGGCGCCATCGACGTTATCATCGCCGAGCGCCGAAACGGCCCGTTCACCTCGCTGTTTGATTTCTGCGAGCGGGTCGATCTGCGCAAGGTCAACAAACGGGTACTGGAAAGCCTGATCAAGTGCGGGGCCTTCGATTGCACCGGTGAGCCCCGCAGCCGGCTGTTCGCCGCCCTGGAGGATGCCCTGGACTACGGACAGCGGGTGCAGCGTGAAAAGGCCGACCCCCAGCTGGGCCTCTTCGACATGGGCAACAGCCCCTCGGTAGTCAACACGCCCCCGCTGCCCAAGATCCCCGAGTGGGAGGAACGGGAGCGCTTGGCCAACGAGAAGGAGGCGCTGGGGTTCTACATCACCGGTCACCCGCTGCAGCGCTATGAGGACGTCTTGGAGAAATTCACCAACGCCACCGCCGTCTCCCTGAAAGAGCGCCACGACGGAGAGGCCGTCAGAATCGGGGGGACCGTCAGCAGCGTCAAAACCATCCGCACCAAGAAGGGGGATCCGATGGCGTTCGTCACGGTGGAGGACGTCCAGGGCGCCGTGGAGGTGATCGTGTTTTCGTCCCTCTTCGGCGACGTCGAGGCCCTGCTCTTCGAGGACAACCCGGTCCTGGTTCAGGGCGTGCTGCAAAAAGACGACAAGTCGCTGAAGATCAAGGCCGATGCCGTCATCCCGATGGACAAGGCCGAGGAGACCTGGACCGCCAAGATCCATCTGCGGCTGGACGCCACCCGCACCGAAAAGCCGGTCCTGCAGGAGCTGCAGAAAATCCTGCGCAAACACCAGGGCAACTGCCAGGCGCTGCTGCATCTGACCTGCCCGGAAAAAAGCGAGACGATCATCGCCCTGCCCGAGCACCTGCGGGTCAAGGCCGGCGCCGCCCTTTTCAGGGAGGTCAACGCCCTGCTGGGCTACAACGCCGTTGAAACCGTCTGCAGTGCGATATTGGCCGCCCCGGATCCGAAAAACGGCTACGGTGGGGCCTACGGCCGCGGCCAGGCCCGGGCGAAGCGCGCCTGAGCAGCCGCTCTGCCAGCGGGATGAGAAAAGGATTGCTGCTTCTTGACCGGCAGCAAGCCCGCTTTCAAGCCGAATCGCCCGTAGCCGCCCCCCGATTGCCGCCAGCGGCACAAAAGGTCGGCACAGGTCGTTTTTTCGCGCCTCAGTCGCTCCCGCTTCCGACGCCGCGGCGGGCGTCGTCGGCCCGCCGCTGAAACTCTTCGATTTGGGCGTTCAAGTTCTGGATCTTCTTGTTCAGGGCCGTCAGCGAGTCGTCGCGTCTGGCCCGGGACATGCGCTGCAATTGCTCTTTTTCCTTTTCCAGGCGCGCTTTTTCTTCGCGCAGGCGCTGGTAGTCGCGCTCCAAAGCCTGCTGCCGCCTCTCTTCGCGGAGGTCGGTCTCACCGCGGCCGGCACTTGAAACCGCAGGGCCTCCGGTTCCGGGCGTCTGGACCGAGGCCGCCGCGGGGGGTGCGGCCGGCGGGTTGCCGGTCGGCTGCGCCCCGGCGGCGTTTTGGCTGCCATAGGTTTGCAGAAGGCCCAGCTGATCGCCGGGGACCTGGCTGAGATCGTCCGTAAAGTGGCGGTTGCCCTGGGGGTCGGTATACCGGTAGAATTCCGCCCAGCCGGGAGCCGCCAGCAGCACCCCGCCCCAGACCACGAGAACCCATTTAAAGAGCTTCATGTTTACTCCCCGCGTGCCGCGTGTTGAGGGCCTCAGCAAGAAATAATTCCACATCTTGCTTGTCTTTTGGCTCGTCACCGGCGTTACATCTACCGGCACATATCCCGATATGCGCCGGCGAATGTGCCTGGATGACGAACCAAAATTCGGCGCCATATTGCAGAATTATTTCTTGCCGCGACCCTGAAATTCCATCGAAGGCCAGCCTTCACAGCGTTAATTCGTCCGGGCGGGTTCATTCCTGAAGTATACTGGTTGGTGGCCGCCCCCCTCGACCCCGCGGATTGACGCGCGCCGACCCGTGGCTAACATACGGGTATGTTGGTGGCGGGTCAAAGAGCCGGGCGGAATGCCGCCCGGCGCGCTTCCCGCCTGATTTTAAAACCAATCCGGGCGCCCGGCCCGGTGCCAAAGCCGGCGCCGGTCCCCGCGCGAGGTGCAAGATGAGCGAAAAAACCGAAATTCTGGATTACCTGATGACGATCATCGGCGAGGAAGGCTGCGGGGTGGCCTGCAGCGAGGCCGAAATTTTCAAAGATGTGGAAGGCTGGAAAATGATGCTGGAGGGCTTCATGGCCCCCTGGCCGCTTGGAAAAACGGCGGCGGAGGCCAAGGAGCGCATCCGGGAATACGCCGAAATGGGTTTCGGGCTGAGCTGACGCCCAGCAGACCGTCAAAAGCGCCGGCTGGGCGGCGGCACTGCAACCACCGCCCACACCGCCGGCGCGTACCCCGAACCGGGCGCCCCCTTCCGGGCGCCCGGTTTTGTTCAGTCACCTGTCGGCCCGCAGGCG
The DNA here is from genome assembly GCA_022340425.1 of Desulfobacteraceae bacterium. Lineage (NCBI taxonomy): Bacteria > Pseudomonadati > Thermodesulfobacteriota > Desulfobacteria > Desulfobacterales > Desulfobacteraceae > Desulfobacteraceae bacterium. The sequence continues at coordinate 78,858 of JAJDNY010000162.1, forward strand.
TCCCGCAGCCGGCGGTTGATCTCCAGCTTTTCCAGGGAAAGCCGGATGACATCGCGAAATTTCTGGTCCTGCGCCAGATAGTCTTCGAAAAACGCCCCCACCTCCGATTCCCGTCCCAGACCACAGACCGGCACAATCGCACCGATGACGCGCTCATAGAGCATGGGGTGGAATTTCTCGAGCTCCCCGAGACGGGCACGGTACCAATCCCACATCAGCGGCAGCGCCGCGGGATTGGCGGCCATGGCGGCGATGGGGACGAACTGGTTGCGGCCCGGCACCTCGGCCATGACGAAATCAAGCGCCCTGTGAATCAGCTCGGGCCGCGGCAGGCACCCCAGGGCGGTCAGCACATTCATCCGGTCGTGTTCGCTGGAGGCGGTTTTGAAACGCCCCAAAAACCATTCCAGGACCACCTCGGAAGCGAAGAATGCGCCCGCCTGCATCACGCTGCGGCAGATGTCGGGATGAACCGCTGTGCCCGCCATCAGCGCCGCGAAGCGCTCCCGGGCAAAGGCCGCACATTTTTTAGACCCGAAGCGCACCGCCAACCAGAGAATCTGATCGCGCAGGAGCGAGCGGGTGAGGGCTTCCTCCGGCCGGGGCGCCAGTCCGATGGCGTCGAGCGCCCTTTCAAAGAGTGTGCGGCCCAGTTCGGCCGCCCGATCGCCCAGCGGCGAGGGGCAGACCAGGTGGGCGTGATCCAGGTTGGCGGCGATGCTGGAAAGCGGCAGGAAGCCGGTTTCGTCCCGGTAACGGCCGAGGAAATCCAGATACTCCGAAAGCGGCACGATGCCGCTGCGCACCAGGGCGTAGAGATCGTTCTGAAGCCCCCAGCGGTCCATGGCGTCCAGTTCCCCTGTGCGCACACCCTCGCCCAGCGCCGCCAGGTTGGCGCCGTCGCGATAGGACACCCGGTAGAAGCCCCGCTGACCGAAGTTGACCTTGTAGCAGCGGCATTCGGTGCCGATCGCCACCCGGGTTTCGGGCCCCTCCAAAAGAACGTTCTCCTCCCGCAGCGATCCGTTTTGATCGTAGATCCCGATCGCAACCGGCACCAGCCAGGACTGATTTGTTTCCATGGGCAGGTAGGTGAACCGCCGCTGGCGCAGAACCAGCTCACCGGCCTCGCGGCCCACCTCCACCACGGGGTAGCCGGGCTGTTCCACCCAGCTTTGCATGATCCGGGTCACCGGCTGCTGTGAGACCGCCTCCAGCGCCTCCCATAGGTGGTGGCTGGCGGCGCAGCCGTAGGCGTGGGTTGCGAGATATTGGCGCAGGCCGTCGCGGAAATGCCCATCGCCGATAAAGCCGTGGATCTGGCGCAGGATGCTGCCGCCTTTGCTGTAGATGATCGGCGCGGTGCCGGCGTTGATGACCACGTGCGCGCCGCCGGGGATTTCGATGGCAAAGGTTTCCTGCAGGCCGTCGCGGGCCAGGGCGCTTTCGGTCTGTCCGGCGACGAACTGTTCCCAGATGTCCCAGTCCGGATAGTAGTGGTCCACCACCCCGTAACCGAAATAGGTGGCGAAGCTCTCGTTCAGCCAGAGGTATTTCCAGTCCACCGGCGTGACCAGGTTGCCGAACCACTGGTGCACGATTTCGTGGGCCGTCACCTCGCAGATGCGCTCGGCGGCCGATCGGGAGGTGATATCGGGATAGTAGAGGAGGAGATTTTCGCGGAAGGTGATCGCCCCCCAGTTTTCCATGGCGCCGAAGGCGAAATCGGGAACCGCGATCAGGTCCATCTTGGACAGCGGGTAGTTGATGGCATAATAATCCTGGCAGTAGGTCAGGGCCTTGCGGCCGAACTCCAGGCCGAAGCTGCCGTAGCGGCTCAACCCCGGCGGGGTGGCCACCCGCACCAGCGGTTTGCGGGGATCCTCGATGAACTCGAATTCACCTACCCCGAAAAAGAGAAGATAGGTCGACATCCTGGGGGTGGTCTGAAAGACCACGGCTTTCCGGCCGTCGTCAAGCAGCCGTTCAGCCGCCACGCTCTGGTTGGAAATGGCCTCCAGGTCGCGGTCGACGATCAGCTCCAGATCGAAGGTGGCCTTGTGGGCCGGGTGGTCCAGGCAGGGGAACGCCATGCGGGCCGCACTTTCCTGAAACTGGGTGACCGCCATATATTTCGGTTGCTCGGCCCTGCCGTAGCGGCTGCGGTAAAACCCCGCCATCTGATCGTTGATCCGACCCTCGAAGCCCAGGCTCAGCACGAATTCGCCGCTCAAGGCCTCGGGCAGGGTCACCTGGACCCATTCATCGGCGGGGGTGATGGTGAACGGGCAGTCGCGGGTCCGCCCGCCCACCTGCACCCTGCAGTCCCACAAGGCGAGCTCCAGCATGTTGAGGCCCACCGTCGTTACCGGCGCAGGCGCATTCCAGTGAATCTCCACCCGGCCGCTGAACCGGAAGCGGGCGAGATCAGGTGTCAAGGACAGTTTGTAGTGGATGGGAAGTGCTTCGGACATCGTGTTCCTCCACGTTGGGGGTATTTTCTGAGGCCATCCTGGCGGCTGCCGCAACCGGATTCAGAAAAACCCGGAAAGCGGGGTCAAACGCCAAAAAAAAAAAATCGATCGTAAAAAAAACGCGTGGCCAAGGTGCAGGCGCACCGGCAGCTGAGGCAACGCTGCAGCGCCGAGGGTCTCAACGGCCGATCAGCATCAGGCTCAAAGCGGGCCAGTAGGTGATGATCACGACGGCGGCCAGCAACACCAGCATGAAGGGCACGGTGGCCCGGTAGACCGTGGTTACCGGGATCTTGAAGCGATAGCTGGCGATGAAGAGGTTCATCCCCACCGGCGGGGTGAAGTAGCCGATCTGCATGTTGGCGAGGAAGATGATGCCCAAGTGCACGGGGTCGATCCCGTAACTGACCGCTA